>JAQYWN010000205.1 GCA_029379265.1 Rhizonema sp. NSF051 | reverse complement strand
ATATTCTTCAGTATTTTTATTTCTAATATCTTGAATATTAAACAAGCTTTTCCGTTTTTTTACACAGAAAACAAATTTTTTTACCTTGTCTTCATACTTTATAAAAAAATTACGGTTAGATTAGGGACTGAGAAAATTGAAAGTAGATTTTTTCTTGTGTCTAAATCTAATAGAAATCAGCTATTAGCAATGAGCCGTTATATAACAGTTGAGTGCGTATTTAGCTGAAGACGTAGCACAAGTTAAATCTTCATCTACCAGCAAATTCAAGGAATAGTCCCATGAAAGCAGTAATTTTGGCTGGAGGGCTGGGTACACGCCTTAGTGAAGAAACGAGCGTTAAACCCAAGCCAATGGTTGAAATTGGTGGTAAACCAATTTTATGGCACATTATGAAGACTTACTCAACCCACGGTGTAAATGACTTCATCATTTGCTGCGGTTACAAAGGCTATGTGATTAAGGAGTATTTTGCCAACTACTTCTTACACATGTCAGATGTTACCTTTGATATGCGGTTTAACCAGATGAACGTGCATTCTGGTTATGCTGAACCTTGGCGTGTTACCCTCGTAAATACGGGTGATAACACAATGACAGGTGGACGCTTAAAGCGCGTGAGAGAGCATGTTGGCAATGAAACTTTTTGCTTCACCTATGGGGATGGTGTTAGCAATGTGAACGTTACAGAGCTACTTAAATTTCATAAAGAACAAAAAACTTTAGCAACGCTGACTGCAGTTCAGCCACCGGGACGCTTTGGAGCGATCGTCTTAGGAGCGGAGCAAACTAAAATCTCCAACTTTCGTGAAAAACCAGAAGGGGACGGAGCTTGGATTAATGGCGGTTATTTTGTACTAGAACCTGAAGTCATTAACTTAATTGACGATGATATGACTGTTTGGGAGCAGACGCCATTAGAAAAGTTAGCGGAAATGGATCAGATGTCGGCTTACAAACACCATGGCTTTTGGCAGCCTATGGATACCTTACGAGATAAAAATTACTTAGAGGATCTGTGGAAGAAGGGCAAAGCGCCTTGGATGGTATGGTGAGCCTTGAAAAGTTCTTTCTTTCTAACTGCTTTGCTTTGCAGGTTCGATCTTATATCGGATTTACCAAGATATTATCTAGAGTAAACCCGCCCTTACTTCTAACTTTATTGAGGCTGGATCTGTAATGTATGATTTCGCAATTATCGGTGGGGGAATTGTTGGTCTTTCCACTGCCATGGCTTTAGGTAAACGCTATCCAAATTCCCGAATTTTAGTATTAGAGAAAGAGAGTCAATGGGCATTTCATCAAACTGGTAACAATAGCGGTGTCATTCACAGCGGTATTTACTATAAACCGGGGAGTTTCAAAGCGAAATTTTGTTATGACGGTTGTCAGTCAATGGTGGAGTTTTGCCGAGAACACGGTATAGATTATGACTTATGTGGCAAAGTCATTGTTGCGACATGTAACGAAGAATTGCCGCGCCTAGAAAATCTTTACACCCGAGGTTTAGAAAACGGTCTCAAAGTTGCTAAAATCAGTCCTGAGGAAGTTAAAGAAGTTGAACCTCACGTCAGTTGCGTAGGTGGGATCAAAGTATTTTCTACAGGCATAGTAAATTATAAACAAGTTTGCCTCAAATATGCTGAATTGATCAAAGAACAGGGAGGCGATCTCCGTCTCAACACAAAAGTTGAGAGAATAGTTACCATTGGCAACAAACAGGTTCTAGAAACGAATAAGGGGACTTTTGAAACTCGCTTCGTCGTCAATTGTGCTGGATTGCATAGCGATCGCGTAGCCAGATTGAGTAAAGTCGATCCTCAAGCAAAAATCGTACCTTTTCGGGGAGAATACTACGAACTGACACCGGAAAAACGCTATTTAGTAAAAGGCTTAATTTACCCGGTGCCCAATCCTGATTTCCCCTTCCTAGGTGTTCATTTTACGCGTATGATAGATGGCAGCGTCCATGCAGGACCGAACGCGGTTCTTAGCTTTAAGCGCGAAGGTTATAAGAAAACAGACTTTGACTTACGTGATTTTACGGAGGTTATGACCTATCCTGGATTCTGGAAACTGGCTGCCAAACACGCCAACGAAGGCTGGGAAGAAATCGTTCGCTCTTTTAGTAAAGCAGCGTTCGTGAAAAGTTTGCAAAAACTCATCCCCGAAGTTCAAGCAGGGGATCTAGTTCCTACTCATGCTGGAGTCCGTGCTCAAGCATTGATGAATGATGGCAAGTTAGTGGACGACTTTTTGATTGTTCAAAGTCAAAACTCCGTTCATGTTTGCAATGCTCCCTCTCCAGCTGCCACATCTTCAATTGAGATTGGCAAAGCAATAGCTGGACAAATTCCCGAACAAATGCATCTGAAAGCAGCCACAAATCAATTTCAAACTATTTAGTTATAAAACAGTATTGATAAAGTATGAAAATTCTTGTCACTGGAACCGAAGGCTACCTTGGATCGTTATTACCTCCCCTATTAATCGAACGGGGACATGAAGTGATTGGTGTGGACACTGGCTTTTACAAAGTTGGTTGGTTGTACAACGGTACTGAAGTGACAGCCCAAACCATCAACAAAGATATCCGCAACCTCCAAAAAGAAGATTTGCGGGGTGTAGAAGCCATAGTTCATATGGCTGAACTCTCCAACGATCCCACCGGACAATTAGCCCCTCATATTACGTACGAAATCAATCACCAAGGTTCGCTTCGTTTGGCAAAACTAGCAAAAGAAGCAGGTATACGTCGCTTTGTATATATGTCTTCATGTAGTGTATATGGTGTAGCTACTGAGGGAGACGTTACAGAAGAATCACCCGTCAACCCTCAAACCGCTTATGCAGAATGCAAAACATTAGTAGAGAGAGATGTTTCGCCACTGGCTGACGATGATTTTTCTCCCACCTTCATGCGGAATGCGACTGCCTTTGGTGCTTCCCCCAGAATGCGCTTTGATATTGTTTTAAACAACTTGGCAGGTTTGGCATGGACGACGAAAGAAATTAAGATGACTAGTGATGGTACACCTTGGCGTCCATTAGCCCACGCATTAGATATTTGTAAGGCAATTGTTTGCACGCTCGAAGCACCTCGTGATATCATCCACAACCAAATATTTAATGTAGGAGATACCGCAAACAATTATCGAGTCAAGGAAATTGCAGAAATTATTGCGGACGTTTTCCCAGGATGTAAATTGAGTTTTGGCACTCAAGGCGCAGACAATCGTAGCTACCGAGTCTCTTTCGAGAAAATTAACACAGTTCTTCCAGGATTCAAGTGTGATTGGAATGCCCGCAAAGGTGCCGAACAGTTTTTGGATTTGTTCTCTCAAATAGATATGACTGAGGAAACTTTCTTATCCAGAGGCTTCACTCGCTTGAAACAGCTAGAATATCTGATCCGTACCCAGCAGTTAGATAAAGACTTCTTCTGGGCTAAGAAGTCATAAGCACAGAGCTATCAGCATTTAGCCTTCCATCACTCCTAAGAATTCGAGTTATCTCAACCTATACCTAAATTCCTTTCTTAGCTGTGAGTGCTAACGGCACGATAGCTCTCTGCTTCAGATTCGGACTTCAAGAAATTATCAATTCTTTTGAAAAAGTTACCAATTTGTTTGATAAAGACGCAGGAGTTAGTTTATGGGGAATGCACAATGTCGTTTCAGCGGTCAACCACTCAGCTATACTTTTGTTGATTTGGGGATGTCTCCTTTGGCTAACGCTTATCTCACAGCAGAACACCTCAATCAAGCAGAAAAATTTTATCCACTACACACTTATGTATCTGAAGATACTCTGTTAGTTCAACTAGAACAGTTTGAAACCCCAGACAGGATTTTTAGCGACTATGCTTACTTTTCTTCTTACTCGGAAAGTTGGCTAAAACATGCCAAAGCTTACACCGATACAATGGTAGAAAGGTTTGGGTTCAACAACAAGACTGAAGTTATTGAAATAGCAAGTAACGACGGCTACTTACTACAATATTTTGTGGAAAAGGGTATCCCAGTTTTAGGCATAGAACCAGCAGCAAATATAGCTAAAGTCGCTCAAGAAAAAGGTATTCCATCTGTCGTTAAGTTTTTTGGAGTTCAAACTGCTAAAGAGTTAGTTGTGCAAGGTAAGCAAGCTGATCTTTTGATAGGCAACAACGTGTTAGCTCACGTGCCAGAACTCAATGATTTCATTGCCGGGATGAAAATCATCCTGAAGCCGAGTGGCATCTTGACAATGGAGTTTCCTCACATCTTGCACCTGATTGAGCAAAATCAGTTCGACACTATTTATCACGAGCATTTCTCTTATTTTTCATTCCTGACTGTGGAAAAGATTTTCGCAGCACACAATTTAAAACTTTTTGATGTAGAAGAATTAACAACTCATGGTGGTTCTCTGAGGATTTATGCCAAACACGACGACGCTGAAAATCCCAGTATTAGTGAACGCGTCAGCGAATTGAAAGCAAAAGAAATCGCTGCTGGACTGCATTTGATAGAAACTTACGTGACTTTTGGAGAAAAAGTTAAAGAAACAAAGCGTCAGCTTTTAAGTTTTCTACTGGCTGCGAAAGCAGAGGGAAAAGCGATCGCGGGTTATGGTGCTCCAGCTAAAGGCAACACCCTGCTCAATTATTGTGGGATTGGTAGAGATTTTATCGATTATACGGTAGATATCAATCCTCACAAGCAAGGTTTGTTTTTACCAGGAACTCATATTCCTATCTTTTCTCCAGATAAAATTCGTGAAACTCAGCCAGATTATATCCTAATTTTGCCTTGGAATCTTAAGGAGGAAATTATGAAACAAATGGCATTCATTGGTGAGTGGGATGGACAGTTTGTTGTTCCAATTCCTAAAGTGCAAGTTTATTCATCACCCATGCGTGAACTAACGTTACAAGCACTATAGTTTATAACTAAGAAGCAGCGGAAAGATTTGATTCCGTTGCTCATTGGTTTTCATTTATGCACTTTAAAAGTTATGAAGAAATTACTTACCATTGCTATCCCTACATTCAATCGCGCAGAGTTACTAGATAAACAGTTAGCTTGGCTTGCTCAAGCTGTCAAAGGTTATGAATCAGACTGCGAAATCTTAGTTTCTGATAATTGTTCAACAGACAATACTCAGGATATTGTTAAAAAGTGGCAAGAAGTTCTCAGCACGATCACGTTTAAATATAATAGAAATAGCGAGAATGTAGGTGTCTTAAAAAATGTGGCTTGTTGTTTAAAAGCTGCCACAACTAAATATGTTTGGACAATTGGTGATGACGATCCAATTCAAGAAAGAGCCGTTAGTTATGTTTTAGCTAAAACTAAAGAAAATAGTAATATATCATTATTATTTCTTAATTTTTCTGGACGTAATAAAATTACTGGTGAACCAGTTCATCCACCAAAAATATTAGAAAATCGCTGGTTTGATGCTGATATTGAAGATGGAAAAGGTGATGGCAAAGCAATATTTGAACACTGTTATGAGAAAAGTGTTGGTGCTGTGATCTTTCTCACTGCTACTGTCTACCGGACAGATTTAGTGCAATGCGGTTTGCAAATTTGGAAAGAGGCAGAAAATAACTGGATATTCTTAGCCTTCTTGGCGGGATATTGTGCGGCTAATGGCAGTGTCATTGTCACTAAAGATGTCTATATGGAATGTATTGTAGGCGTGAGTTATTGGCAGAAAGAGCAAAAGTCCGCACTGTTGATGCAATACAAACATATACCTGAAGTTCTCATCAAATTGGAAGAAAACGGATATTCGCCGAAATTTTGCCGACAAATGATTGTGAACAACTTACAAGAAGTGAATTTGAAAGTCTTTTTAGGGGCACTGAGAAGATGGCCTTTGTTCACGCTTAAGACAGTCATCCCTTTTGTAGCTTTAATAGGTGTTTCCTATCTTCGACTGAGGAGTATGAAGTTTCAAGTAGCTGAATCAACGCATCCAACCACTCAAGAAGTGTAAATCTGTGGACTTTTTTAAACCAATCTTGAATTCTGGAGGGTAGTCATGTCATTGCTTAACACTATTAAAAGGAAAATATTTGAACTTCGCTCAGAGTTAAGTTACAAAGTTGCACTTTGGCAGCATGCTCCAAAGTTACCTGCATTGGAAGATCGCGATCACGATCTTCTCAATCATCTTTATAAAGAAGGCGCTTACGTGACTTCCTTGGAAGAGTTGGGATTAAACTCAAGTGTAAATCTTCTGAAAGCTGCTTCCAATCAGTTGTCTAATATGGCAACACCAAACAACAGCAAGACTTGCCAAAAACTTCCACAAATTTACACAGTTACAGACTTACCAGAATTTTATGCATGGGCAAACGAAAAAAGACTGCTGAACATTATTGAAAATTACATCGGTCTTCCAGTTGCTTTTCAAGGTGTACATTTACGCAAAGACTTTGCCAATGAAAATCAGTTTGGTACACTGCTTTGGCATAAAGATTCAGAAGACCGTAGGATTATCAAAATTTTTCTCTACTTGAATGATGTAGAAGAACAGCAAGGACCTTTTGAATACGTTCCAAAATCTTTCACCTCTAAATTTAGCCTGAATTTTTATCGAATTTACTACAAGCTTTGGCAATCAGGTTATTTAGGTATTGATGACCAAACTCTAAAAAGAATCATCCCAAAATCAGCTTGGAAGTCTTGTCCAGGAAAAGCAGGTACAGTCATTTTTGTAGACACGAAAGATGTCTTGCATCATGGAACTCTACGAACAGAGGAACGAGAGGCGCTCTTTTTTGTTTATACAGCCAATCCCCCCAAGGCACCAGAACTTTGCACCCAGTACTGGGATGATACATTTGCTAGACCAAAGCAAATATACTCAACAACTGCGGATGTATAAAGTGACCAAAAAGTAGGTAGTAATAGACCGGAATTCATCGGTTTCCCGGCCTAACACCTATCATGCTCCTTTGCCTGTAATCCGACTGTATAAGCGTAGTACTGGCTCCCCTACCTTCACACATCGCCTGCCTATTTAAAATAAGGAGATAAGACTGTCAAAACAAGTCCCGAGCCTTTGTTCCCACCAAGTTACCCGTGTACAAAAAAAACTTTAACTTGAGGTCCTCATGATTTTTACTGAAACTGAACTTAAAGACGCATACATTATTGACTTAGAAGAAAAGCATGACCACCGTGGTTTTTTTGCCCGTAGTTTTTGCGCCCAAGAATTTGAGGAACATGGTTTAAAGCCAGTTGTTGCCCAATGCAACGTCTCTTTCAACTATAAAAAAGGGACTTTACGGGGAATGCACTATCAAATTCCTCCTGCAGCAGAAACGAAATTAGTTCGCTGTATTAAAGGGGCTATATATGACGTAATTATTGATATGCGTCCTGAGTCTCCTACCTTCTTGTCTCACATCGGCGTGGAACTTACCGCAGAAAACCGTCGTGCCTTGTATATTCCGGAAATGTTTGCCCACGGATATTTAGCACTCAGTGACAATAGTGAGGTCATGTATCAAGTAGGCGAATTCTACACCCCTGGTTACGAGCGTGGTCTGCGCTATAACGACACCTTTTTCAATATTGCATGGCCCTTAGAGGTGACAGAAATATCTGAGAAAGACCTAAATTGGCCTTTGATGAGAATGATGACGGTCGGAGGAACATATCCTCGGTAAACTATTAGTAATAAAAAATTAAAGCAAGATTTTATTACTCCAGGAGGGTGCAAATGATTGGTAACGTTTTATCCGGCGTCAGCAACTTTATCTCCGTATTATCTAACAAGGTAAAAAATCGCATCTACTACCTCAGTAAGTTAAAGGTGGTTTCCCTAGAAACTCAACAGCCTTTACAGGGGAATATGCTGCTTTCTTACCGTATTGAGCCTTTCTTGTTAAAGCCTGGTGAGCCTGTTCCTAACGATCAAAGTTGGAATTGGGAATGCTTGCTCATCGCGCAAACCTTTTTGGATTTGGGATATAACGTTGATGTTATACAGTTCCATAATGACAAATTCGTTCCTCAAAAGAATTACGATTTTTTCATTGACATCCGCGATCGATTAGAAACACTTTCACCATTGCTCAATAAAGATTGTGTAAAAATTCTCCATGTTGATATCGCTCATATGATGTTCCGCAATGTTGCTGAATGTCGCCGACTTTTAGAACTACAACAGCGCAAAGGCGTTACTTTACGTCCGCAACGTTATGAAGTTCCTAATTTGGGCATTGAGTATGCTGATTGTGCTACGGTTCTGGGGAATGATTTTACTATTGGTACTTTCCAGTACGCTAACAAACCAATGTATCCCATCCCAATTTCTTCATCATATACCTATCCCTGGCATGATGATAAAGACTTTGAAGTTGTCAGAAAGCGATTTATCTGGATAGGGAGCGGTGCACTAGTTCTGAAAGGATTAGATTTAGTTCTAGATGCTTTTGCTCAAATGCCAGAATACCATTTAACAGTCTGCGGACCTATCAGTAGTAACAAACCATTTGAGGAAGTTTTCTATAAAGAACTGTATCAAACACCCAATATTCATACCTATGGGTGGATCGATCTGAGCAGCCCTGACTTTATGGAAATCGCCAAAAACTCTTTGGGACTTGTTTATCCTTCCGCTTGTGAGGGACAGGCAGGGGCAGTCATAACCTGCTTGCAAGCCGGATTGATTCCGATTATTAGTTATGAATCTGGTGCCAATGTTCACGATTTTGGCGCAATTTTAAAGAATAGTTCCATAGAAGAAATTAAGGCAACAGTTAAAGGGATTTCCAGTCTACCTGTAGAAGAACTCAAAATGATGGCTCATAAAGCATGGGAATATGCAAGAGCTAATCATACAAAAGAAAAATTTGCAGAAGCTTACAGAAATGCAGTAATGCAAATTATACAAAAATACGGGAAGAAAAAACAGGCGGATAACTTGGGAGCTAGCCAAAAAGAACTCTCGCATCGATTAGCATCGATGTAAAGAAAAAGACATATACCCAGGAAAGGAATTTAGTTCAATGATTATTGTTGATCGTGCTTTACAAGCTCGTGCTGAAGCGGGAAATCCTATCAAAGTGGGAATGATTGGTGCTGGCTTTATGGGTCGGGGAATTGCCAATCAAATTATTAACTCAGTTCCCGGTATGGAATTGGTTGCTATCTCTAACCGTAATCTTGATGCAGCTAAGCTTGCTTATTCAGAAGCTGGAATCGAGGATTGTGAAGTTGTGTCCACAGTTACCGATTTAGAAGATGCGATCGCACAGAATCGCAAAGCAGTTACCGAGGATGCTTTGTTACTGTGCCGCGCTGATGGAATCGATGCACTCATTGAGGTGACAGGCGCGGTAGAGTTTGGCGCTCATTTGGTGATGTCCGCTATCGCCAATCGCAAGCACGTCATTATGATGAATGCTGAACTCGACGGTACTATTGGTCCTATACTCAAGGTATACGCTGAAAAAGCAGGTGTCATTTTGACCGCCTGCGATGGGGATCAGCCAGGGGTGCAAATGAATCTTTACCGATTTGTGAAAAGTATTGGTTTAACTCCCCTAATCTGTGGTAATATCAAAGGCTTACAAGACCCATATCGCAATCCCACTACTCAGGAAGCATTTGCCAAAAGATGGGGTCAGAAACCTCATATGGTGACAAGTTTTGCCGATGGCTCGAAAATTTCCTTCGAGCAGGCGATAGTTGCCAACGCTACAGGGATGAAAGTTGCTCAGAGGGGAATGCTGGGACTTGACTTTAGTGGTCATGTGGATGACATGACCAATATGTATGATGTCGATAAACTCAAAGAATGGGGCGGCATCGTTGATTATGTTGTTGGTGCAAAACCAGGGCCAGGGGTGTTTGTATTTGCTACTCATGATGATCCCAAGCAGCGTCACTACCTCAACTTGTACAAGTTAGGAGAAGGACCCTTATACAGCTTCTACACTCCTTATCACCTTTGCCACTTCGAGGTGCCAATGTCAGTAGCTCGAGTCGTGCTATTCCAAGATTATGTCTTAACCCCTTTGGGTGGTCCTCTTGTTGATGTCGTCACTACTGCTAAAATTGACCTGAAAGCAGGAGAAATTATTGATGCGATCGGCTATTACATGACTTATGGGCAATGTGAAAACTCCAACATTGTGTCAGCGCAAAACTTATTACCAATGGGTTTAGCAGAAGGTTGTCGCTTGAAGCGTGATGTTTCTAAAGACCAAGTCCTCACCTACGATGACGTGGAATTGCCAGAAGGCAGACTCTGCGACAAACTGCGATCCGAGCAGAATGCTTATTTTTCGATAGAAAAAACTCTTGCGGCTGTATGATAAGGTCTTAATTTAAGCGACAGTAGAGTACGAGCATTTATGATCAGCACCTTGGAGGGATTGCTGTCGGTTGCAAAAACAAAGAGTGTAAATATCGTCACCAACCCCTAGCTTATAGCTAGGGGCTTGAAAGGGGAAGATTCACTGTCTTCTAAATTTAGTTAAATCGGTGTCTAGTGTACGGGTTAACAACCCAAACTGAACGCGAAGCGACAGCCCAAGGGATACGCTTCCCCCGGCAGACAACGCGAACTATCGCGTGGTAACTCGCAGTATGTCACGTCATATCGTTTTCTGCTGTCTGCCTTGAAATGATTTTCTAGGCGAATGTACAGACAGTTTGTATAGCTATCATATTACAAATGTAAAATTATCGTAAAAAGTACTAA
>JAQYWN010000204.1 GCA_029379265.1 Rhizonema sp. NSF051 | reverse complement strand
GCTTGTCCACTCAGTGTTCCTGAGTCATTTTGTCTTGCGGTAGTCTAAACTCCAGTATTTGTTTTGATGAAGAAAGTTTGTCGTAAAGTTCAACAAGAAGTTGGTTTTGAGGATCAATAGCAAGCGAACGTTGACAATAAGCGATAGCTTCTTCACGCTTTCCTAACTGTACCAGAGCATATGTTAGCTCAGGCGTAACATTAGTTAAACCCAAGCTATTTCTTAAGCTCTCATTTATTTCAAAACTTATGCGAAATTCTTCAGCAGCCTGTTTGGTATCTCCGTGTGCTAGTAAGGCTTGACCCATATCAGTACACACTTTTGCTAGATGTTTTCGATTATATAATTGTTCAGCACATTTTATGCTTCCACGAAAATACATGAGAGCTGATTGAAAGTTCTTCTCTCCTCCTTGCTTACGGAACACTTGACCTAAACTATTAAGTATAATTGCCTGCCATAGCTTGTCATCTAATTTTACAGATAGTTCATAGTAGCGTCGGAGAATCATTTCTGGGGCAGTATTTTTTTTCGTTTCTTTAGCAGCAGGTCCGTACAAAATATCAATTTGGCACAAAAAAAGTGTATACTCAAGTGAGTTATCTAATATAATTTTTAGTTGTTGCTTATTATCTGTTCCTTCTGCAATTGTGACTATACGTTCCAATGATTGGATAGCTTGATCAATTTGTCCTTGCGTCTGGTACAAACCACTCAACTGCTTTAAGGTAATTGTTAATGAATGCTTGTCATCAATTTCTTGTGCAATTAAAATTGCACGCTCATACTTTTGGATGGCTTTGTGAAACCGTCTTTGTTTATGGTATAACCCACCCAACTGATTTAACGTGATTGTTAATTGTTGTTTGTTATTGGCTTCTTGTGCAATTGTAATTGCACACTCATACTTTTGGATGGCTTCGTCAAACCGTCCTTGTTCCTGATACAATCCACCTAACTGAGTTAGAGTAATTGCCAATTGTTGTTTGTTATCGATTTCTTGCTCAATGGCGCTCGCACGCTCATACTTTTGGATGGCTTCCTCTATTCGTCTTTGCTTTTGGTACAACCCACCTAATTGATGTAAGGTAATTGCCAATGACGGCTTGTTATCCATTTCCTCATCGATTGTGATTCGACGCTGACAGGATTGTATAGCTTCATCGATTCTTCCTTGCTGCTTATATAATCCACCTAACTGAGTTAGAGTAATTGCCAATTGTTGTTTGTTATCGATTTCTTGTGCAATGGCGATCGCACGCTCATACTTTTGGATGGCTTCATTGAACCTTCCTTGCTCCTGGTATAAACTACCTAGAAGGTTTAATTTGATTATGAGGTTGCGTTTGTCATGCAGTTTTTCCTCAATAGCTGCGCTTTCTTGAATAGCTTTTATCGCCTCATCAAGTTTTCCCTGTTTCCGTAAAACTCCACCCAGACTACTTAATGTCATTAGTAAACTGCGTTGATGTCCCAATTCCTTAAAAATGACATAACTGTGTTCTATGTTATGGAAAGCTTTATCCAAGAGATTTTGCTCCAGAAAGACCATCCCTAAATTGTGCAGTACCATAGCTGTATGGGGTTTATCTTGTAACTGTTCAGAGATGGCATAACTGCGGTTTAAAATCTCCTCGGCTTCGTTGAATTTTCCCTGTCTTCGCAGTGAACCACCCAAACTATTCAGCACCATTGCCAAACCTTCTTGATTATTCAGTTGTTCCTCAATTGCTACAACATGCTTGAAGACTTTAACAGCTTCATCAAATTTCCCTTGCCGCATTAGTATGCTGCTACCCAAAGTATTGAGCCACTTTGCTTCAGAATGTTGACGAGTTGATTCTTCATCGATTTTGTTCAAGATTTCTGTGATCAGTTCAGGTTTGAGCAATTCTTCTGCACTTGTCCACTTACCTTGTAAAGATAAATATTTTGCCTGTTGAATCCGAAATTTGACAACTTTTTCCCAATTTCCATGACTTTCTGCTAATTTTTCAAATCTCAGCATGAAATGAACAGCCTGCTCCCAATAACCATACTGCTCAAAAAATGGTTGTAAGCAAACTGCAAACTCATACTTATCTTGTTCTTGATATTTTAATGTTGTTTGCTTCTGCAACCACTGAGCAGCCAGGATAATTTCATCAAACTCTGCTGAGATTTCTTTGGCAACTACGGGATTGATTTTCCTCTTAACCAACTTAATAAAATATTCAGCGTGTCTTGCCGTTGCTTCTTCCTGTAACTCTAGCTTAGCCTTTGCTACTGAAAACTCGTAGATAAGTGGATGAAATACAAAGCGGTCTCCCCCTACCTTAGAATAGTTAATTAGCGAAAGCCGATAAAGTTTGCTCAGGTGATCTTCAGTACCCTTCTCATCGCAAGCAGTTGTAACAATTGCTGTTTGCAAAGAGAAGCCATTTTTGGCACAAACACTTAAGCAAGCAAAGAAATCTATTTCATCTGGCTGTAAATACTTTAAACTCATTGAGAAACAAGCAAATAGATCCAAATGTTCGGAGTTGCCAAATTTTATACGTGCTAGTTGCCGTTCTTCTGTTAATCTCTTAGCATGGCGAGCAAGACTACGCCATTCCTCTAGGCTTAATTGTGAGCCGATGATTTTAATAGCGATAGATAAATAACCCACTAGTTCGATAAGCTCGCGGGCAGCTTCTGGTTCTGCTGCCACACGTTCTTTGCCTATATGCTTTTCTAACAGCAACAGTGCATCAGCTTCAGGAAGTGGATAGAGGTTTATTCTACCATCTTTGGGAATCTCCAGCGAAATTGCCAGGGAGCGATCGCGTGTCGTCACAATAACTGCACATCGATTGCCACCAGGAAACAATTGACGAATACTATCATCATCAGCATTGTCGAAAATCAACAACATCCGACGGTGGGCAAACACCTGTTGCATAATAGTTGCGGCATCCAGCGCTTCTTCTTCATCTGTATCTGGCTGAATTTCCGCTCCGCATAGGCTGGCAAACTTGCGGGCAATGGTATCTACATCCTTGCCATCCACCCGTAAACCAATTACCCCATCAGGAAAATCTGCTTTATGCAATGTAGCAAAATGACAGGCGAGAGCCGATTTACCAACACCTCCTACACCCGTCAACCCAGCAATACTGCACAATTTCGTCTCTTGATTGTATAACAGCAATTCTTTGAGTTTTTGTAACTCCTCATTTCTACCAGTGAAAGTTGAGACATCCAACTCCAACTGAGGCAACACAAATTGGATTTTATGCTCTGTTGATTTTTTTGCATCTGGTAGCTTATTTAAATTTGCCGGATCTTTGCCGAGGATTAGATTGATTAATTGGTCAGATCTCCTAATTTTTGGAATTTGTGGGATTTTTGTCTGTTCGTAATAGATGTTTAGCTCCCTTTCCACAAAATCTGCCAGTGTCCGATCAGTTATCCATTCACCCTGTGGAATTTTATTAGGATCAAGCCCTTCTATCAGAGCACCTGACAATACACCATGTTTACCATCTAGCCGCGCATAAGCAACTTCTGAACTATGAGATGCAGCAATTATCAAGCGTCTACGTCCAAAAACCTTTGCTGGGAAATCGCTATCCTTAAATTCTAGAAATTCGCCACTGTAGCAACTATCTAACCAAATAATTTGCTCTTTTACGGGGCTTTGCTCTACTATTTCCCATAAATCTCGGAGTAATATACCATTCCACTTTTTGTTTACAGGACTGGTATCACTGGTTGCTATGAGAATTTGCTTGAGACTGCCTAAGGGTTTTTGTAGCCCATGTCCGGCAAAAAAGAACAGTGCCGTGTCTCGACCATCTTCTGCCAGAAACAGTTTGGAAATTTCATCAAGTAGTTCATCAGGGGTAACTTTTTTTTCTGGATCGACCTGCAATCGACCATTAATGTTGCTTCGTGGCAATCGTTGCACTCGAAAATTGCCATCGGTTTCCAACAGTTGCGCGATCGCTTCCGCATCAGCAGCAGGGGTTGTTAAGTGTTTAGCTTGACTTGTCGGTGTATCCTTCAAAAAAGGATACTGGTTTATACCAACTACAAGTGCATCTCGTATCATATAAACTCAGTCTACATTGATTAACTGCTTTATCCCGTTACCAACACACCCTAGCTTGATGAATTCTTCTGTTACCAAGACTCTACTGGCTCTCTTACTGGCACTAAGAGAATTGAAAATCCCCCTCACCACCGATGAACAAGCAGTTCTGCAAGATGTGGGGCAGCAACTGGATCTTGATCCTGATTACTGGGACTTTATTGAAGAAGAGCTAATGGCAATGATTGAGGCGAATTCTACCTTAAATCACCTTTATCAGTATAACAAAGTCAAATTAGATGCTTTGGACGGTCAAATCCCACGAAAATTGTTTCCTAACATAGATGAGTTAAAACAAGAACTTTTTCGGGAGACAAAAGAAGTTATAACCTTTGATGGTCAGACTAGGGGTGATCAAAGTAGTAAACTTAACGAGGTCATTAGCATTACCAGTAATATCTTGGTAACTGAAAATCAAGACCAAACTGCTAAACAGCTAATTTTTCTGGAACGAATCTCGGACTACGTACAAAATTACCGTTACTTTAATACCTACTTTGCTGATCCTAGCAATCAAACAACAGTTCCACTCAGTGAACCTCTAATTCACGGGCAGGCTTATATTTTATACATTGATATCAGCCCAGAGAGAAAAGGAATTGACGAGCAGCAGACTCCCTTTCCAGACGAAGCTCTGGCTCAGGTTTGGAATGACCGAGAAACCTTGGTTCTAGATGTAGTCGTTGCTTCTAAAAATTTCAGTATTGATGCACCAGTAAAAAAGTTAACCTTACCCCGCAGTGGTACTTCAGATAGCGTACAATTCACTGTTAAACCTAACTTATTTGAAGGTCGGAGCTACATTCAGGTGGAGTTACTCTATCGTGGTTACCTGCTCCAGTCCAAACAAATTGCAGTCTTAATTATACCTAGATTGGGTGCGGAAATTCCTGAGTCTTTACGTCCTCCTCAATCTGCTCGTATTACCTTCACTACCACTGACTTGCTCACCAACGAGCAGCTAGCACTACTTCCAGAGAGGTTTTTGACTGTAGATGTGGAGCTTGACCAAAGAGATGGCTGTATTGACTTTCGCTTTCTTGACCGGACTCAGAGTAATAAAGAACTTGCATTTTATGATACAATATTGCAGCCTGCGGCATTAGGAAACGCGATCGCCGCAATTCGGCAAAAACTCCAGTCAACTTTGATTGAAGGATATTACGGGCAAGTTGAGGGGAGTTTGGAACAGATCAACACATGGCTACCCGAATTGGCAGATGCTGGACACGAACTCTACAGACAACTCCTACCCAAAAACAAAGGTGGCTTATGGGCGGAAATGTTACAAACTGCCCTCGCACCTGATACAGTTATCCAAGTTAACCCAGTTTCAGGAAAAGTAACAATTCCGTGGGCGCTGCTGTATGAGCGAAACGTCAAAACCAGCAGTCGGAATCTCGTGTGCGATCGCTTTACCGAGCATGACTTAGATTGTACAAATTGCCCCAACAAAAATGACCCAAAAATTGTTTGTCCCCATGCTTTCTGGGGTTATCGCTACTCAATTGAGCAACTACCATGTTGGACTAGTAACAAACATCATTCTCCTGTAGCATTGGTACGACAGATTCCAAATAATCAGCCATTGCGCTTGAGTTTCAATGTATGGCGGAATTTCAACTTGTGGCGAGAACATCTACCCAAACTCGAAGCCGCAGCGAGAGTGGATATAATGGTTGCAGAGGAAATGCTAGAGCTAGAAAGCATTTGGGAGGAGCATGGCAAAACTTTGGATTTAGTCTACTTCTACTGCCACGGTGGGGTAGAAGAATTGCGGAAACCCTATTTAGAACTGAGTGATGAGCGGATTTACAGTAATTTTCTAGAATGTTATGAGTCAACATGGCTACATCACCCCTTAGTCTTTCTCAATGGTTGTGCAACAGGGGACTATGGACCTGAAAGTTACGTCAGTTTGATCGATGATTTTTTGAATGCGGGAGCAAGTGGAGTGGTTGGCACAGAATGTCCAGTGTTAGAAGCTTTTGCCGAACACTACGCTACTGAGATATTCAAGCGTTTGTTTGCAGGGGAACCACTAGGACAAGCTATGCTGACTGTGCGTCGAGAACTGCTCCAACGCCACTCCAATCCCCTTGGCTTGGTCTACTCTTTATATGCAGCCCATGAAATTGCCTTAGCCCGTTCAGTATCCTATACCTAACATGAAACGCTGGATTTTTGCTGCTTTATGCTTATTGTTAGTTTGCCCCACATCTGCCTTAGCTCAAACCAATATTAAAGTCGATGCCAAAGACTACCCTTTGCAGATTACAGGTTGGTTGAACGAGGAGAATTCTCTTGTGGGTAGTATACGCCTAACTGCTCCTGCTTCGGTGGCACAATTCACTTTTCTTGCTTCCGACTTGAAGCGTCAAGAAGGAGATGAAGTGATTAATCGTCAGCATATAGCATTTATCGGGGAACCCCGACTGAAAGCAGCCATACCCAAAGATTTTCAGGTGAAAGTTAGTAACCCAGAGTTGCCAGGAACTTATAAAGGGCAAATAGAGGTGCTGCTCCCAACTCAACAACGACAAATCATCCCACTCACTCTGCTAGTCAAAGCTAGACCAAAACTGATACCAACAAAGGGTAATGAGCAGGTTCATCTCAAATTAACCCAATGCAACCCGTTGCTTGATTGTTGGGTTGCGGGTTTGTTTCTGCCAAAGAGTGCGTTTTTGCAAAGTTGGGATTTAGCATTTGACAACTCAGTGGATGCACCTGTGAAAGTAACTGGTGCTGAGGTGTTATTGAAAGGAGAGCAAACCGACTATCAGTTAACTTCTAACCAAATCAAAGTATCTAATGTTCCCCAAAGTTTAAAAGCCAATCAAGTAGTCAGGTTACCGTTAACTTGGGAGCGTTTTCAAATCCCCCCAGACCGATATACAGGAGCAGTTTACTTGACTTTAGAAGGTGCAAAAGAGCGTTTAATCATTCCGCTAGATTTAAGTATGCGGATTGCTCCCTTGATGCCGCTTTTGGTTTTATTGATGGGGATTATTTTAGGCAGATTGATCAAGTATATGCAAGAAAAGGGTATTCCCCAAGCTGAGACATTACGGAAAGTAAAAGAACTAGAACAGAAAGTTTCTCAGACTGAAACAGAAGATCGGAATATTCTCATCCCAATGGTGGGAAAAGCTAAGCAGTTAGTGCAGCAGATGAAGTTAGAAGCAGCAACAGCAGAAGTAGAAAAAATTGCTGCTCGTTTGGACTGTTTGCAGAAGCTACGCACTCTAGAGCAAAATTTAGAACCATTCAAGCAACATCCTCAGATTAAGGGAGAAAATGGCATTTTGCAAAAAATTAGCAATGTGCGGACAAAAATCGATTTGGAGCAGGATGAGCAGGCAAAAATCTTATTAGAAGAAGTACAGACAGATGTGGCGAATTTGAAAACTTCTCAGATGCTGATGGGACCTGGTAAAACGCCCGATATCAAAATGTCAGAAATTGTTAAAGGAATCACAGAAGCTGTTGTAGCCGTTGGCAATGCTGTTCAATCTGGTGTGAAGAAACCTATAGATAAATGGGTGATTTGGTGGCATAAATCTCTGCTCTTTATTTCCGGAAGTGAGTTTCGGGCTGAGGCAACTTTTTGGTTTGCCCGACCGTTGTTTTCCCTGGCGCTTTTGATTGGGTTATCAGTGGTAGGGATGCGTTCTCTTTATGTCGAGAAGGGGGCAACATTTGGATCTGACCCGTTTTCTGATTATTTAGGATTGATACTTTGGGGACTGAGTGCAGATGTGGCGAGTCGCAGTTTAAGTAATTTGACGGGGGGAGAAGAAAAGGAAAAGTGAGCTTGTGAATAGCTAAGGTTCACAATTAGTCCTCTCCTGCCCTGTTAAGTAATTCCTCCATTCCTTGTATATCCAGCAAGAGAAAACGGTCTTGTAAGTTGATAGCACGTTGGATGAATTGTGAATTGTTAGTTAGATCGTCGGCTTCCCGTAAAATTTCGTTTAATGCCACAATTAAAGGTTCTGTATGCCACCATAGATTAACACTCATCGTTGTCTCTAGTTTTTCAGCTAGTGCCTCTGTTAATTCCAAGGTAGATATAGGGTTTCGCCGCGATTCATAGCCTAACCATTCGAGAAAGCCAAGACAGTCAAAACTTCTTGCAGATGCTGAAAGTGCTTCCAGAAAGGAAAGTGCTAACTCAGACTGAATAAACTTTCTTTTATTTTCTTCTTTAAAACATCTATCAATTTTTCTGATAATCTCGTCAGATAAATTTTCTTGACGTAGAATAGCAATCAGTCCAGATATGCATTTTACTGCATGTTCTTGTTGCTCTAAATTAGCTGCAAATACCTGAGTGGTTCCCTTCCATGCATCAATATTGTTGGTTGTTGCCAAGCTTTCAAAAAGTTGCTCCTGGCTAATACGTCCCGCCAAGCTTGCTAATGTAGCAATTCGTCCCCAAGTCTCACCAGCTTCTTCCATACCTTCAAGTAAAAGACGATTTAAGTACGGAGCTACTTGGTCAAAGTGGTTTCGATACTGGTAGTATAGACACTGTTCTACATATTTCCACAATTGGGACTGGGTTTCAGTGAAAACATCAGCTAACAGTTGCCATCCCAAATCAGGATTTTTGTACATCAGGAAAGGAAGATGCTGCAAAACAGGAACACGCACGTAAGTCGCCGCATCGCGTGCAACTTGACGCAATAGCAACACGAGCATTTCTGGCACGGGTTGTTCGTTTTCTAACAATCGGTTGCAAAGCGTTATTGCACTCTCGGCTGCAACCCCGTGTATCGAATTGATCGCTGTATTTACAGGATTTTCATTATTTTCCCAGATTTGCCTATCATTAGGGTATTTGGTGTAAAGCCAAAACAGCATTAGTGATAAACGTTCTGCTGATTCAGAATCAAATAACACGTCACAACAAGCTTCCAAGGCTTTGCTAACAGTTCTACCGTCTTCCCAGATAATAAAATAGCGTTCCAACCAGTTAAGTAAAGTAGCCGCAAGTGTTTCTCCTTCTGGAAGGGGTTTTATGGGTTCCCATTGTCCTGCTGGTTTCAAGTTTCCGAAGCGATAGAGTAGGTGAAAAGCGATTCCTTCAACAACAACGTGTATATAATCATGATGGAAATTCTGTTCGTTCAAATGAGTAAATAAAATAACAAATTTTGTAGGGTTTAGGGAGCAAGCGTCGCGTAAAACACTTTTAACTTCACTGAATCCACCAATATTACCCCCATCGAATAGTTCCGGGATTGGACGTGTTTCATAGTAGCGCAGCAAACGTCCAAGTGTCTTATCTGATAAATTGAGTAAGGTTTTGGGAGATAAAGGTGGTATTACAGTTCCACCCCGTATAAAAATATTAGGTTCAGGACGAGTGTAGCCAAAATAATCTTGCCAAGTCTCGATAAAGGCTTGTGTATCTGGGGTTCGGAAAATGGGTGGAATCCAAATGAGGAAATCGTAAAATTCAGTATATGCGCGAAAAGAAAATTCCTCTTCGTACTCTTCTCTTTCAGAACACAGTGATAAAATTACGGCTTGGTTTGCCATCTGCACTGATTCTGAAATTTTGGGGTAAGCCATTTGCATGAGTTCCCCTAGTTCGTAACGGAGATCACTCTGCCGGAAAAGCTCTTCATCCTGAAGTTGGTTTTCTATCCCTGATATATTACCTTGAAAGAACTCGTGAAAAAATAAAGTACCAGCAAGACAATCAATATCAAGGATAAGAGTCCAAAATTTCATTGACTGGGAGTAACGAATATTTTCTTTGTATGCTTCAATCAGGAAGTAACGAATCGCTAATTCTCTAGTGTTACGCAGTTGCGGTTCTTTTTCCCGCCACCAAACATGATTTTGACGGGAGCGAAGTTTGAGCGCACTCTCTACGCCATTAAGCAAAACTTCAAGGTCATTTACATAGTGTATGTCACGCTGACTGTGCGTTAATTTCCACGATGTATGGCGTAGAAACTTATTCCGCAATCTGTTTTCTCTATATCCACCAGTACCCGAAGCGCTCCAGCGTTCTAATTCATCCAATGCTAAAGTCAGCAGAGTATCGGACTGACAGAGGCGTGTGAAGAGAAAGTTATCCTGATGGAAATTATGAGGTAAACAACGTAAGTTCGCTGTAAAATTCCAACGATCTACATCTTCAGGTGAAACATTTTTGGTGATGTACCTCCATAGTAATGTATCACCTCTATTCGTGGACAACACCCACCGACTGAGTAAACTGCCAAGAACATCGTGTTCTTCTACCTCAAAATTTTCAACCAATGTTTCTAGCAACTCCTGGACACCCTCAGTACTCCATGCTTCAAAATTGCCTAAGGCGGAGCAGATAATTCTTTTAAGATTTTGAGGGTTTGCCCATAAGTAAGCGATCGCTTCTCTCCAAAATGCCAAGACTTCCGCAGGGTATATGTTTATCCATACTTTTAACCATTGAACAAACTGAATCAGCCAGGTTTCTCGCTCTTGTACTAACTTTGCTTCAGGTAACCAGTGTTGTGTGAGGTTATTCCACCAAGCACCGTTGTTTGCTCGCCGTAGCAACCGTCGAAACAAATCGGGGAAGTTTCGGAAGATTCTACGTAGCGATCGCCAATCTTCATCTACTGGTGCTATCTCAGCAAAGGATTCGCAAATGAGGCGCTTCACATGATATCCCACATTCCGCACCCAAGGGTGTCACACCGCAATGAAACGCCTCTATGTAG
>JAQYWN010000018.1 GCA_029379265.1 Rhizonema sp. NSF051 | reverse complement strand
CCCCAGTGGAACTACACAGCCAAGCCACAGCAAAACCCAGATTTGCAGGTTATTTAATCCACGTTCCTAAGAAGTGCGATCGTAAATACTGTATTTTTGAAGAATGACTTTATGCTGCATTTTTAAAGCATGACAGCATCACCATTAGATATAGGAATCCTAAATCATTCATGAAAAATCTTAAGTAGTGTAGTGGGCACTGCCCACCAAATCCTGGTGATGTGAGGCATAGCCTTACCTACGTATATTTTAAAAATCAAATATGATTCCTATATTTAGAGTACAGGATATTGACCACAAAGGCATAGTCGCAGCCATCTGTGATGAGCTCAAACTAGTACACGACGGCAGAAAGGGCGCAACCATTCAACAAGAACGCGAAAAACTTATGCTGTAAGCCTTTTTAATTTTTAATTTAAAAGGAGCAGTACTTAGAATGAAGCTTTTCTACCAATAACAACTATGGGGCAGCAACTATAAGTAGTTGCTGTCCCACTAGTAATCAGCTATCACTCTTCTGAATGCTTATGCAGGAATCAACACTGTGTCAATGATATGGATAACACCGTTATCAGCAGCAACATCAGGTGTTGTAACTGTTGCATTATTCACCTTGACGCCATTGGAAGCATCAATTTTCACATCAGTTCCCTCAACTGTTTTAGCTGAGTTTAGCTTAACTACGTCAGCCGCCGTCACATTGCCTGAAACAACATGATATGTCAGGATTTTCGTGAGCTTTGGAATATCTTGAAGCAATCCGTCTACCGTGCCTTGTGGAAGCTTAGCAAAAGCTTCATCTGTAGGAGCAAAAACAGTGAATGGACCAGCGCCTTTCAATGTATCTACTAAATTGGCAGCTTTGACTGCAGCAACTAGAGTGTTGAAAGAACCAGCATTAACAGCAGTATCAACAATGTCAGCCATGTGTTTCACCTATTTTTTGGGAATCCGTTAAATACTATACACTACTGGACTAAAATAAATCTACAATAAATTTATCAATTTACTGTAGATTAGAAATCGAACACACCAAAGTAGGGACGCCGCTTTAAAGAAAATTGCTTTTTTTAAGGAGATCAGAACAAGAGATGCATGTCAGTCCATGGAAAACTCTCGAATCCTGGTACATTCATTCTGATAGGTGGCTCACGCTGAGAGCAGACCGATGTCTAACACCTGAAGGGCGTACGATTGATCCGTACTATGTCATAGAGGCGAAAGAATGGGTTCATATCTTCGCTATTAACAAACAGTCCGAAGTTCTGATAACACGACAATATCGGCATGGGGCAGGGGTTATATGTTATGAGCTTCCCTGTGGCGAGGTAGAGGAAACGGACACTTCTGTTGTTGAGGCAGCAAAGAGGGAGTTGCTTGAGGAAACAGGCTGTGAGGCCGCTCGTATTGAACTTGCTGGCTCGAGCTTCGCGAACCCTGGGCGGCAAACTAATCGAATTCATAGCTTCATTTGCTACGATACCGCTACTGTACGAGAACCATCGCCTGACGAGAATGAAGTGTTGGATTTTGAATTCATTACGATCAACGAACTTTTCAAATTGATCGAGGACGGCACTTTCTCGCAATCGTTACACATTGGAAGCGTATTTCTCGCGTTATATCGGCTCAAAGCAACCGAATATCTTTTCAGAGATATTGCCAGACCGATGTAACCCAACACACCAGAGCGATCGCAAGTGATTGTGGACTCAAGAGCGCGCCGGAATGACCTCCAAACTCCAAACAAAACACATTGGTAATTGGTAATATCGCCCACTTACATAATATCTATCCTTAATGGAACTTGTGACAATTGTGTTAGCCTGCTAGTCCCCGATAAAAGCTGGCTGGCTCTCTATTTGTTAAACTAACCTGATGGAAGATAAATACTTTCTTTTATATTTATCAACAATGCATCGTAACGAATTAGCAAGAGAAATTGTGCGTGTTTCCTACCTTAGGGGAGAATTTCGGTTACGTTCTGGTCAAATGTCTGATCATTACTTTGATAAATACCAGTTTGAATCTGAGCCAAAACTACTGAAGCAATTGGGTAAAGAAATGGCAAAGATGATTCCAGCAGACACCGAAGTCCTTGCTGGGCTGGAGTTAGGGGGAGTTCCTTTAGCAACAGCGATTTCATTAGAAGTTGGACTACCAGTTGTCTTTGTCCGTAAGGAGAAGAAAGATTATGGAACTTTTAAGATAGCAGAGGGGGTCAGTATTGAAGGAAAACGCTTGTGCGTCGTTGAAGACGTTATTACAACAGGTGGTCAGGTTATAAAAAGCACAGAGGCGCTTCGTAGTGCTGGGGCTAAAGTAGGCTTTGTAATTTGCGTCATATGGCGCGGAAATGCTTTTGAACAGAGCTTAGAAAGAGCTGGTCTTCAAAAAGAAGCTCTTTTTGACATGCTTGAACTTTCGGCTTGGATTCAGGGGACGTGACGAAATATCTGTCCCTGTGATTCTTGAAGTTCATACGGCATAAGGCTTTGAGCCAAATTTTTGGAAAGCCTGCGCTTATTGAGCACCCAATGCTAGGGAAGCGCACATCAGGTACAGGTCGCAAAATTTTTCTCCTACCAGTCCAACATTGCTTGCTACTTCTATCACCCGATTTCAATTACTGTACCGTGTATAGTGTGTTTCATCTAGAGTTTTTTCTGAGCAAGCTTTTTCACAGTTCCCGTGAAAAGTCAGAAGAGTTTGGGGGATCAACTGATTCTACGATGGTCACTGAGGAGGATTGATTACAATCGTTTCAAGCAATTTTGGAATATCATCTGGAGAATGAGCAATCAAGTCAGCACCGTAAGCCTTCAACTCCTGCTCAGTTCCATAACCATACGTTACTCCAATTGAAGAAAGATTCTGGTGCTTAGCTCCGATCATGTCGTATGAGCGATCGCCGACCATAACCACAGTAGATGGCGAAAGATCCTCCGTCAATAAGATGTGGTGAATCAGGTCGCCTTTCGTACTTCGGATTCCGTCTAGTTCACTACCATAAACACCATCAAACAGTGATGATAAGGCAAAATGTTCAATAATGCGTGTGGCATATATCTGAGGTTTTGAGGTAGCAACAAAGGTTTTATAACCAGCAGAGCGAATGGTTTGTAGAGTCTCAGGAATCTGAGTATAAAGAGTGTTTTCAAATAATCCTATCGTGGAAAAGCGACTACGATACAGTTTCATAGCTCGATCCAGCACTATCTCGTCCAACGTCTTTAGCAGCTGCGAAAAACTATCTTTTAACGGGGGACCAATACACCAATGCAATTCCTCAGCATTTGGTAGCTTGTAGCCAAGTTCAGATAGAGCATACTGAATACATCGAGTAATACCAGGCTTGGGATCGGTCAACGTCCCATCTAAATCAAAAAGGACAGCACCGGAAAACATTTTTAGCATAACTAGCCAGGAGTAATCAAATAAAAGTAGGGTGATTGTAAAATCACTAAAGCCTCATCAAGGGCAGCAGCAGCTTTTTTGAGATCGAATTCGTATTTTGTATTAGGCGAATTGTAAATCTCTGGTGCTACCAAGGTATTAGAAATAGGGCGACCAGTATGACCATATAACTGCTAGTTAATAGTATTACAGTCAATGGCATAGTTAAAAGCTTGACGCACTTTCTTATCGGTAAAGAAAGGATGAGGAAACTGGAGGCTAGAGCGTTCGCAGTCGTTCGTTGCCTTGTTTAGATCAGTCTGATTAAGGAAAATGTACTCTGCCAAACCTCCAAAAGTTGCATTTGTCTTGCTTTTTACAAGTAACTGTGCAAGTATTAATTAAATCTACCGTATTTTGAGTGATTTACTGTTGATAGTACATAGTCAGAATAAATCCGCAGTTGATCAAGAACAATCATACGAATGCGAACAGAACTGGTGATTTTTGACTGTGACGGAGTGTTAGTAGATAGCGAGGCATTGGGCAATCGCGTTCTCGTCGAATTTGTGGCGGAGTTTGGACTTGCACTAGAACTTGAAGAAGCTATGTTGTTATTCAAGGGTTGCAAAATGGCAGATTGTGTTGCGGTCCTATCGCAAAGGCTTGGGAAAAAGATGCCGGCAGATTTTGTGACGCAGCTTCGTGCCCGTACTGCGAAGGCATTCGAGCGTGAACTGCGTCCTGTGGACGGAATAGAGGCAGCTCTTGACAAAATCAATTTACCTATCTGCGTTGCATCCAGTGGTCCAGTTGAAAAAATTGAGTTAGCTTTACGTGTCACTAAGTTGCTGCCTCGATTTGAAGGGCGTATCTTTAGCTCGTATGAAATTGGAAGTTGGAAGCCAGCACCCGACCTATTCTTATATGCAGCTAAAAATATGGGAGTTCAAGCTCGATGTTGTACTGTTGTAGAAGATAGCGTTTTGGGTGTGCGTGCGGGTGTTGCTGCTGGTATGAGAGTTTTAGGTTACATTGATCAGAGTGAAACTAGATTAGTTGAGACATTGGGAGTGCATGTCTTCCACTCCATGTACCAATTGCCTTGTTTGCTATCACAGCATAAATCGTGATTTATCAATTCATCTCATGTCCGCCTAATTACTGATAAATAAAAAATAGGTTCGTAGTTGAGCAAAGAGCGCTTTATGAGCAAAGAAAGGCAGAGGGCATTCATGAAAATTCAAGTAAAAAAAACTAGTTCCTCCGCCTGAAGCCCCCGAATTAAATTCGGGGGAGTTGACCGTTTCTAGGAGTATGCTCGTGGCGCTATTGCACTGTTTGTTTTGGTCGCCCTGTGGACGTCCCCTCCGAGCGCACAATGATAAACCTCTAACTTTTCTTAGCAGTATTGACGGTACGCAGAACCTTGGCAAAAATGGCGTTATCGTTAAAAAACTTTTCCTGAATAGTATTCCAACCACCATAGTCATTAGCTGTTGCCAAATTTTTGACTTGAGGATATTTATCAACAAATTCTTTTTGTTGTGCTATACCCTGATTAATTGGTCGATATCCAGTTTGAGCAAATATTTGTTGAGCTTTCGGAGTGTACAAATACTGGATAAATGCTTCTGCGACTTCACGAGTACCATGCTTGTCTACATTTTTATCAACAATAGCAACTGGGTTATCAATCGAGAAATTGACATCAGGAACAACGAATGGAAGTTTTTCACCATTTAAACCTTTCAACAACACTTCGTTTTCGTATGTAATTAGAGCATCCCCTTTACCTCCTTTGAAAAAAGTATTAGTTGCGTCACGAGCACTTTCAGGTAATATAGGAACATTTTTATAGACATTAGTGACAAATTCTAATGCTTTGGACTCATTTCCTCCGGCTTTTATTGCTGCATTCCATAACGCCAGAAAGTTCCAGCGTACACCACCTGATGTAATTGGGTTCGGTGTAATCACAGTGACCCCATTTTTTGTTAGGTCTGTCCATGTTTTGATACCTTTGGGATTACCTTTACGGGTTATAATTGCGGCTACAGACTTGCTGACGATACTTCCATTAGGAAACTCTTTCTCCCAACCTGGTTGAATCAATCCTGCTCGCTCAATCTTTTGAATATCCGGAGCAAGGGATAAATGTACCACATCAGCTTCTCCTCCTCCTTCAATGACCGTAAGAGCTTGAGCGCTAGAACCACCATAACTCTGTTTAAAAGTGACATTTTGATTACGCTCTTTTTTCCACTTTTCTACAAAGAGGGGAATGATTTTATCATGAGCAGCTTTCGTAACAGAGAATGAAACAAGGTTAAGTTCAATACTCTTCTGTTGAGCAATAAGACTGGTATTATTTCCTGAATGAGTCGTGTTTGAGGTATGACTACTGGTAGCGTAAACAGCATATGTCATACTTAAGCTGAGACCCAGAAAGAATAAAACTATGAAAGTTTTGAAAAACTTAAGTTTTAATCTGCCTTTTGACAATTGCTTCAACAACTGTCCTATTATCCGTAAAACTGAAAAAGGAATCGCTGTCGAATTGAGATTTGGGGTCAGATGCCTACTCACTACACTCCTCCTATTGAAAACCGTAGAAATTGCTAATTTTGTATTAATGCACTACACTTGGACTATAATTACTTGAGTCATTTTATTACGGAATTTTTCTCAAAATACCGTATTTTATTTAAGAATACAACTAAGTGGAGCACTAGAGAAATTGTAGAGCTTTTGTACTATCATCCATTTCTTATACTTCCATTCATCCCCCGCTTCACCGATGTAGTTGTGGCTTTCAAGGGTAGGTATCTTAGCGCCCCACACCTGCCCACACACGTGGGTGGTGTTACAACTAAACAGTGGCAGTGCTTTTAAGAGCTAATGCTGCCCACCTTTTCTACAGAGTCGAGGTTTATTATCTTTGACTCAGCTATGCTATATCTATTCCTAGCTGGCAAACTTTTAGGCTTCCGGTACTGTTGCTTGCATGGAGGAACGACTGGAGAATTCATCGTACCAATCAGCAAGTCTCAAATGTTTCTGCCGCCATTGGAATTGTGTAAGACGTGCTTCCATGATCCCCAAGGTACAGCCGAGCATGATGTGGCTAAACTTAGACTGTTGATCGAGTATATCTGAAAGTTTTTCAAAGTGTTCCAGGCACCTTGTTGCGCGTAATTGCTCTAGCTTAATTACCTTTAGTGATTGCTCATCTGTTTTACGCCTTATCTCTCGCACCCAAACAGCGATGCCATCTAAAAAACCACCAACCATACCCTCAAGCTGTAGTGAAGAAGCATCAAAGATATTGGCAAAGAGTTTGATGTCATCATTGAAGCGATTAAGATAAGCGCAGATAATGCGCGTTTCACTCAAGATAAATTTATCATCAGTTTCTAGGGTTGGCACCTTGCCTGTAGGGTTGTAATTGAGTAATTCACTATTTGGCTCCCGCACAGTTACTTCTTTCATTTCGATCTTGTCAGCCAAGTTTAGTTCCAATGCAGCTACTCGTGCTACCCGTGCATATGGAGAGTTTAGTGTATAAAACAGTTTCATCATGGCTCAAATTTAGTCTGGTGCGACCAAAGTTTATATTACAGTAAACTGGGCGATTTACCGTATTTTTAACTCTAGCTTCCGCAGCTTCGGCTGAACAGCGTAGTAATTGTGGCTTATACATTATCCTATAATTTTCTGTACCATAATCAGATCCAACCTTCTTTCAAATTTCCAACCTACTTCTTTAAGATGACCAACCTGAATGAAGCCCAGTTGTTCATGAAGATTTAGGCTCGGAATATTATCAGCATCAATGCCAGCGATCATCACATGGTATCCGGCATTCTTGGCTTGTTGTAGAAGCGAAGTCATAAGAATTCGGGCAAGGCCTCTGCAACGAAAATTTTGATGGACATAAACGGAATGTTCAACCGTGTAGCGGTATCCCGGCCTCGCCCGGAAGGAACCATACGAACTAAAACCGGCAACGTTATTCTTGATGATACCAACCAGAATCGGATAGCCTCCCTCCTGTTTGCTTTGAAACCAGGTTAGCTGTTCTGGGAGGGAGCGAGGATGATAATCATAGGTGGCTGTCGTATGGAGAACAGCATCGTTATAGATAGCAAGCAGCGCTTCTATATCGCCTATCATTGCAGGTCGAATATAAACTGTCTCACCCTCTTTATCAACCTTCGTTAGTTCCATATCGTAAGCAACTTCGTCACCCTCCGTGCTTTATACCCAATCATCTTATACTACTTGCCCTTGGCAAGGCTTTACCCATCGCGCATCAGTAGAAGCTTTCATTGCATATATTAACTTTCTTTTCATGTTTTTAAATACAGTAAGCCTATTGATTTATAGTATTTTTGATCAAGGTTTGCTAGCCGAAAGTGGCATCAAGCTTTAGTCATGTCTGTGTTAAGCAAGTTGTCAATGTTCATCTGGCAGATTAAGAAATCACCCGCAGCCAAGAGGGACATAGCGACTCCAGCCCTAGCGATCGCAAATAGTGGTTTGGGGCTGTCTGTGTTGGAAATTTACGCTCTTTGTGTTTACTAGGAGACAAGTTCATTGAACAGAAGACGCAAGATACCTTTCATTGACCGAGTCAAGCAGCAAAACGCTCTGCTACTTAGGCGTTTAGGATTGCCTGCGCTCGCGGTGTTACTCATAGCTGCAATAATAATTGTCACCTTTGTAAATAGCACTTCAGCACAGACCGACTCAACAACACAAGCCTATGCAGGTTTTCAAGGCAAAATTGGCAGAACGTTAGCTGACTCAACTCCCTACTGGTCCCAACCAAAGGTAGCCTCACATGGGTCACCCAATCAACACCCAGCAGGTCCACCCAACGTTGTCGCCACTACTGCACCAGCCGGAGCGCCAAACATCGTCGTCTTTCTGATCGATGATTTGGGCTACTCAGATTTGGGACCTTATGGCTCGGAAATTAATACGCCAAACATCGACACATTGGCAGCCAATGGATTGCGATTCCGCAACTTCACCACTCATCAGCTTTGTTCTCCTACCAGAGCCGCCTTGCTAACCGGATTGAACGCTCACTCTGCTGGTGTGGGTTGGGTTGCCGAAGGAAACCCTGGTTTTCCTGGTTACGCCGGAGAAATTCAGGACAATGTTGTCACTTTAGCGGAAAATCTACGTAGTAACGGCTATGCCACTCTGGTAACGGGAAAATGGCATTTAACTCAGGTTTACGATAGAACCACTAATGCTTCATTAAGTTCCTGGCCATTACAACGTGGGTTTGACCGCTTCTTCGGTTTCTTAGACGGATTAGAACACCCACAGAAACCACATATTCTGTACGAAGGTAATCGCGCAATTCCAGTTGATCGATATCCCGAAGATTTTTTAACCACCGATTACTGGGCAGATAGAGCGCTCGACTTGCTTAAACAAACCAAAGCTACTAATCCAGACAAACCGTTCTTTTTATACTTTGCGAACAATGCTGTTCACTCTCCATTAAATGTTCATCCAGAAGATTTAGCTAAGTACAAAGGTAAGTATGATCCCGGATGGGATGTAGTGCGCCAACAGCGTTACCAGCGCCAGTTATTATCAGGTATTATTCCCGCTAGTACCAAACTGCCACCGCGAAATCCAGGTGTTAAAGCTTGGGATGATTTATCTGCTACAGACAAAGAGCTATTCGCCCGCTATCAAGAAGCCTATGCTGCCTTTGTTGATAATCTAGATCAGAACTTTGGAAGATTATATCAGTATCTGGAAGAAACTGGGCAACTGGAAAATACCATCATCATCATTGCTTCTGATAACGGCGGTTCAGGGGAAGGTGGGTTAGAAGGTACCTCGGATGTAGCGAGACATTACTCCAGTTTGCCTGAAGATAAAGACTTGGACTTAAGTCGCTTAGATTTGATTGGTGGTCCTCAGACTGCGCCTCACTATCCGAATGGTTGGGCGACAGTATCTAATACACCATTAAGGCTGTATAAGTCTAACACGAATGGTGGTGGCAGACGTAATCCATTAATTGTTTCCTGGCCTGCTGGGATTCAGGATAAGGGTGCGCTCCGGACTCAATTTACTCACATAACTGACATTACACCCACTTTGCTAGAGATTGTAGGAATTAAGCATCCAGATACCTTCAACGGTAAGGCAATTAAACCGCTAGAAGGCACCAGCTTTGCCTATCTCTTAAACAATGCCAATGCACCTGAACAGCGGACTGAGCAATACTACGAGAATCAGGGTAGTAGAGGTTACTACAAAGATGGTTGGTATAGTTTAACAGAACATCAAGTAGGTACACCGTTCAGTGACTCAGAGTGGCAGTTATACAACCTGAAGGAAGATTATTCGGAAACAATCAATCTGGCTTCTCAGTATCCTGATAAAGTCAAGGAACTGGCAGCAGCCTTTGATAAAGCCGCCTTCAAGTACCAGGTTTATCCCCTGATTGAAGGACCTGGACATGGAGTCGTACCACCATTTGTCAAGGAGAAAATTGGACCGAAGACGTTCTATCCTGGTAGCACAGTTTTGGAACCAGACATTCTGCCCCTGGTAAGCGATCGCGATTACACCATTCAGGCTAACGTCCAGTACCAGGAGGGAGATCGAGGCGTGATTCTAGCTCACGGTGGTCAAGAAGCTGGCTACATATTTTACATCGAAAATGGTGAGCTAGCTTATGAATACAACAGCTATGGTCGGTTGATTAAGTTTCCAAGAGTCAAGCTTCAACCAGGTGAACTCAACATTGAGCTTGATTTCAATGCCACTGGCAAGCGTCAAGGCTCTGGTACTCTCTTTGTCAATGGGCAGGAAGTAGCAGCTGGGGAGTTGGGGCTAACGTTTTCGGGTTTTCCCTACGAAGGATTAGATATTGGTAAGGATGCTCGTAGCCCAGTGTCTTGGGATATCTATCAGAAATACGGTGTATTTCCCTACACAGACAAAATTAAACAGGTCACCTATACTCCGGGATCGCCAGCCCCAACTTCATAGTATTAAATGACAGTCCTACTAAGGAATGGCAATGCGATCGCTTAAATACTCTCAACTGAATGGCACGCTCGATAAGCCAACGCAGGGAAGCACAGGACGCGGGGACGCGGGGAAAATTCATTCAAAAATATCTCCGCGTCCCTTTTTCTTTCCCTCTCCGCGTCAGTCTCAACCCTTAACAAGCATGCTATTCTACTCTCAACCCCTTTCTCCCTTTCCCCTTAACCTTTTCCCGACTTCTGCCATTCGTCTATTAACGGCATTGGTTTTGGTAGTAATTTTGCTTTCAACCTTAGTTGCTTATCCTCCTCGTGCTTCTGCTCTGAACCAGATATCGCCACCTGAGGCAACACCATCTGGCATGGTTTGGATTCCCAAAGGCAAATTCTGGATGGGAAACTCCGAATTTTCAGATGCTATACCTATTCATCAGGTAGAAATAGATGGCTTCTGGATGGATAAAACTGAGGTGACAAATGCTCAGTTTACTCGCTTTGTCCAGGCAAAAAATTATGTTACGTATGCCGAAGAGGCTCACGACGGTTTACCCCCTGGTTCTTTCGTCTTCATTCCTCTAGCTGAAGAAGAGCAGAGCAATAGCTGGTGGACATTCGTTAAAGAAGCCGAATGGCGTCATCCGCACGGACGCAACAGCAGTATCGAAAATCAGGAAACTCACCTAGTTGTCCACGTCAACTGGTATGATGCTGCAGCTTATTGTCAGTGGGCGGGCTCGCGACTACCCACAGAAGCGGAATGGGAATATGCCTCACGCGGAGGTTTAGACCGTAAGCGTTACCCTTGGGGCAATAATTTGCTACCAACCAGTCAGTGGCAGATTAACATCTGGCAAGGACTGTTCCCGCAAGCAAACAAAGTAGAAGATGGCTTCAGAGGGACTTCCCCAGTAGCATCATTCCCTGCCAACAACTACGGTTTATATGATATGTCGGGCAACGTGTGGGAGTGGATTGCTGACTGGTATCGACCAGACTACTACAGTATCAGCCCACAGCAAAATCCCCTAGGAGTAAGCCAACAAGACAGCTTCGATCCATATGAGCCTGGTGTTGCTAAACGGGTACAGCGCGGCGGCTCCTTTTTGTGCAGCGACCATTATTGCAGTCGTTATCGTCTCGGCTCACGCGGTAAGGGTGAGCCAGTCAGTGCTGCTCTGCACGTTGGCTTCCGCTGCGTCAAATCTAATTAAACTGGAATTCTTTCCATCCCCCTATTATACATAGATGAACTTTTTAAAACCCTTGCAGCGAAAGACTTTTGGATTATCTTAGTGCCATTCGTCCCAAAAAGTAATTGCTCTTGTAGATCTGTCTGATGAGGTGTTTAACTTGTAACAAGCGTTACTTTTATTGCCCAGAACTTACGCAACTGAGATGTCGGCGATCGCCCTCCCAACGAGTTCTTGGGATGCATCACGTTCTTGGTTGAGCAGACAAAGGTGATCGCACACCTTCACCTTTTTTTATCTTCCTACCTCAGGACTTGTATTGTTGCACTTGCTTATGTAACAATACAGTTCAGTTAAGGATAATTGTAGGTTGGGGAGCCACTTGCGGTGGGCGGGTTTCCCGACTTGAGCAACGTGGCGTTAGAGCATAAGCGTTACCCAAGGGAATATTGGGTGAGGTTACTCAAACGCCCTGACGTTCGTACCCCTTCGGGGAAGCAAGCTACGCATGATTGCGTCTCCCCTTGGGAGAAGACAAGGGAGATAGCTAACGCTGACGCTTGTTCCTCGCTAACGCTGACGCTCGTTCCTCGCTAACGCTAACGCTAACAGCAGTCGCCATCAAGAGCGGGCTAAGCCGTCATTCCCAAAGAGCTCCCCAACCTACCTTGAAATCAGGTTTTTAGCTTTAACTGAACCGTATTGGCCCATAAGCTTCTCTAAAAGACAACCCTAATTCCTTCGCAAATCTCAGGTCAAGATGCCTCAAAGTGTCTGAACAATCTCTATCGGCTGTACTTGCCTCAGATTAAACTACTGTTTATTGATAAATTTAATGTTAATTACTTTAGTAGTATTACATAAGGCAATACGGTTCAGTTAAGGCTGAAAAGCTTATATAGTAATGTGAAATTTGGGAGCTTTGATTCGTATTCCAGTTTCTCTGTGTTTTGGCTTTTTCGAGCGAAACTTTGATACAGTTTTTTTGACAACCTTGGGATTACACCGATGTTCACGGTAGGGTAATAATGTATCTACAATTTCTAAAGTAAGCCAATCGAAAAAAGGGGTAAATCTTCGCTTTCTAGAGGTTGAAACTTAGGGATGGCACGACGAATGACTCGTAATGTTCCTATAAAACTTAGACATTTTCCGCCAAAGAATTTATCCTTGAGGATTTGTACTCACAATGTCACAGTAGTAGTTATATTTGCTTGTTCGTCTCTAAGAAGCTATTTCATGAACAAATAAGGTTTTAGGACTTACAAAAAAAATTAGACAACCTGTACATCTAATTCCACTGTCTGGTGGAAGGCACAGCGATCACCTACGGGGGGCGGGTACGCCATCGCAAAGAGCGCTCTCACTTTGTTTGCAGCGATCGCCGCATTGCATCAAGGACATTCGCCTACCCCCGAACTCCACTGTTCAACAGCTTTAAAACCTGTAGTGCTTATCCTGCAAAACTTAGAGCTTTTCTTCGTGCCATTCCGCACTGTACAAATTGCTCGTCCGATGACGCTCCACTCCGGGTGCATCAGCACAATGCCAAATTTGCTAGAGCGTTCCATCCACATAAAAGGCTTTTGCCTTCTGTGGATCTCTACCATTTCATGATTTTTGCCTAAATTTAAGCATTATTACTTATTGACAAATTATTCATCACCTTAATTGCTCACAGATGGTTGGGAAGTAGTTCGCAATAGCAAGGGAGTCATAGGAAAATGAAAAACGTTGTCTCAAAAACAATCAATGGCAGTTTATCAAGTTCGACTCATGAATCCTGCAATGGGGTTAGATCGCACCATTCAAGTCCCTGACGATCAGTATATCCTTGACATAGCAAAAGAAGTTGGTATCAACCTCCCTTCTGGCTGCAATCAAGGAGAGTGTTCCGTTTGTGTTGCAAAGATAATTAGTGGAGAAGTCGATCAAAGCGAACAAAAGTTTTTGCGTCCACATGAAATCCAAGCTGGCTATACAATTACCTGTGTCACTTACCCTTTGTCGGATTGCACTTTAGAAACTCATCAAGAACAAGTCTTGTATAAATCAGCACTTTACTTTAAAACTTAATATTTTCCATCTCCTACCTCTTGTCTCCTCTCAATTACCAGCCAAATGGCATAACATAAATCTGCCTAGATAAAGAGGTTGAAGCGTGGCATATGTTTGATTATAGAGACACAGCTTTAAAAGTAAGTGTCTCTGTTTGTTGGAGAAAAATTAAGATGGGAACATTTTTAACCACCGTAGCTACGGCTTTGAGTCTGTTGATTGTTGATTTAGTTGTTCCAGGTGTTAACATTGCCAATTTTCCAGCAGCTATGATTGCTGCTTTAGCCATTGGCTTGATTAATGGATCGGCTAAACCAGTTTTATCAACTCTATCGTTACCAATTAACTTCCTAAGCTTCGGAGCCTTCTCGCTTGTAGTGAATGGGATCTGTTTCTCGATCGCCGCATTTTTGGTTCCGGGATTTAGCGTACATGGAATCATCGGCTTTTTTCTAGCTCCTGTGGTTCTGTCTTTTGCTAATACTTTCATTGGCAACTACTTTGCTGAGAAGAACCCACTTTTAAAGAGTAGTGATACTGCAAAAAGCAATGCTGAATTGCCATCTAGTTAGTTATCAACATTGAGAGAGACGTAAATATTCTCGTCTCTACTCAACACCGAACCAAGTTAATTCCTTTGGCAGAGTTCTTGATTCTGTAATTTACAGATAATGGAAGTGAAAATAGTTTATAAAAGTAGCAGCTATCCTATGATGAAATTACTTCGTTTTGTTCTTGGTCTTCTTTTGCCTCCACTAGGTGTATTCTTGTCAGTTGGAATAGGTCCCACCCTACTAATAAATATTCTGCTAACATTTCTAGGTTGGCTTCCTGGTAGTATTCACGCAATTTGGGTTATCGCCAAACATGAAGAAACAATAAATAGAGAGGGAGAAATATACTAAGCCTTGAAGAGCTATATAACCTCATGAAAAGACGTCAAGTTTTTATGCTTGGCGTCTTCTTCTTTTATTAGATCCAAAAATAAATCAGATAAACAAGATTAGATGTGTTCCAAACGTTCGTAGTTGCGCTGTCTAGCCTGCGGCAACGCCTGAAGGCGAACGCCAAAGCATTTGTAAAAATTTTAAGACTTAGACACCCGACTTCTTAAAAAAATCGGGTGTTGTATCTGCCATAAGACATTTAAAATCCCCGACTTCGTAAGAGTTGTCGGGGATCTTAAATGAGCGACTTTCATTACTTCACACAGGTTTACTTAAAAATAGCCCGTAAGGGCGTATGCAATACACCCCTAAAGGGTCATCTATTTATGAGATGATTCCTTTTCTTTGAACTTATCAGCAGCAGTTAGAAGCAAATCCCTTAAAAGTTGTTTGACTTGACGCTCTTTCTGAGCTACTGCTGTACCTGCTTCACCCAGTTTATCATCTAACTGCGAGCTTTTTTGTTGTACCTGTGTAACTACGACTTGTGCTTGTGGACGTGCTTCTTGATTAAACCAGTTTTTTGCCTCGTCCAGATGACCTTTAACCTCTTCAGAACGTCCACCGTAGCGTGCAGCTAAGTTCGCTTTGACTATGGCTAGCTGAGCTTGCAGTTGAGCATATCTTTTCTTTAACAATCCGACTTCCTCACTATTGGTGATAGTATTGATAGCAGCGTCGATAGCGGTTTTAGTATCAGTCGTTTTTTCCTTACTGGTTTCTTTAATTTCTGCTAAAATACCTTCAACTTCTTGCTGAATTTTATCTTCTTCTGCGTCTAGTTTTGCCTGTAGCTGCATAACTTCTGATTGAGTTTTAGCAATAGCTTCATGTCTTTTACTATTGACAGCTTCTATCGCTCCCTCAATTGATGCAGTCACTTCTTCTTTGAATTCTCCACCTTTTTCTTGTAAGTTTTCAATGACAGTAGAAACAGCATCCTTAACAATGGTACGAAGGTCAATAGAACCTTCTTTAAACTCGGAAACAACTTGATAAACTGCTGATTTCACAATCTCTCTAATATTATCTGCTCTTAGCTGTCCGGTTTTTTTTGCTTGTTGCAGATCAGTTTGAATTTGTTCTTTGATATTATTAGCCATCTTCAATACCTGTAGAAATTTAACTAAATAGAAGTTTATGAAGAAGTCCGAGTTCTCTACTAATTGCTAATTTTTCCCAGTATTGCACTTGCGGTCTTCACGAGCGTTTTACAACTCACATATAACTGCTATATATCTATCCTGACGTAATATGTTCTAGTGCGGTACTTCCTAGAGATAGAAAACCACTAGTACCGCAAGGCGGAAGTCAAAAGTCACTCATCCAAAAGTATTATGATATTGATTAATATCCGCCCCTACTGCCTACTCCCCCATTCACGCTACCGGGTGTAAGAAATGTCCCACCAGGGTTTACTGTATTCCTATTAGTGGTGATGTGCGTTCCATCTTGGTAATAGTAGGTGGTATAGCCGTTACCATGATCGATTGTTGTGGCAGGATAAACTACAGAGCCATTAGGGACGCTAATGCGACCATTATCATAAATACGGGTCCCATACTGATAGTTAGGCAAGTTTCCAATGCCTCTTACAGCACCAGGGAGCGCAGAGTTTTGCTGAGCCGTCTGAGCACTTATCGGTGATGCACTCGTTGCTGCTACAAATAAAACCGATAAGCCACTCATAATTAGATATTTCATTACACACCCTCCTTAGAGAGCTACTTGTTTGCTATTGAGAAGTATCAATTAGCATATACATATACATGTATAGCTAATTTCCTCAAAGGGTGACAACAAGCTTGAGAGGTATTCTGACAGGAGATAATGCTACTTTAGTGAGAAGCTCACCTATGAACGCTTACCAACAAATAACATCCAAAACCCGAAGTCTGGTGTATTCTAGACATTCTAACTGAAGAGAAGAAATATGAACGCTCAAAAGATTTCATTGAGAAAGCTACTAACATTCGTATTATTGATATTATTAATCTCGACAACTGCCTTGAGTCAATCTGCTCATGCAGCAGATACAGATAACGGTGCAAAAATCTTTAGCACCAATTGTGCTGGTTGTCATATTAATGGTAGCAACATTATCAGGCGCGGTAAGAATTTGAAATTAAAAGCCCTAAAAAAATACGGTATGGACTCAATAGAGGCAGTCTCGTCTATTGTAGCAAACGGTAAAAACAATATGTCAGCTTACAAAGACCGCCTCACTGAACAAGAAATACAAAATGTCGCCACTTACGTTCTAGAACAAGCTCAAACAGACTGGCGGTAATCTAACTCCGCGTCTCCTAATATGGGCGGGTTTAACAAGGGGAGCGCATTTACTCACAACTTATCTGAATTAAACCCGCCCCTACTGTTAACTATATACTCCTAATTCTCCTTATGATACCACCATCAAGTCGCCTACAATTCACCCCTGATTTAAACATTTGTCGGATATTAAATGGCCTGTGGCAAGTCTCTGGCGCACACGGACGCATTCACCAACCTACCGCCATTCAGTCCATGTTTAAGTATATAGATGCAGGCTTTACTACTTGGGATTTAGCAGACCATTATGGTCCTGCGGAGGACTTTATTGGCGAGTTCCGCCGTCAAGTCATTACGACTCGTGGTGAAGAGGCTTTATCTAAGATTCAAGCTTTTACCAAATGGGTGCCTCGACCTGGGAAAATGACTAAAAAGCTGGTTGAGGAAAACATTGAGATCTCCCTAAGAAGAATGGATGTTTCATCGTTAGATTTGATGCAATTTCACTGGTGGGAGTACCGAGATTCAAGCTACTTGGATGCCCTGAAGTATATGGCTGAATTACAAGCAGAAGGTAAAATCAGGCATTTGGCTTTGACAAACTTTGATACAGAACACCTACAAATTATTACAGACGCAGGCATCAAAATAGTTTCCAACCAAGTGCAATTTTCACTTGTAGATCGTCGTCCAGAAGTCTATATGATTCAGTTTTGTCAACAGCATGACATAAAACTTTTTACTTATGGCACAGTTTGCGGCAGCTTGTTATCAGAAAAGTATTTGGGGAAACCAGAACCAAAAGGGTTGGAGCTAACAACTGTTAGCTTGAGAAAATATAAGAATATGATAGATACTTGGGGTGGTTGGGGTTTATTTCAAGAATTACTTTCTAGTCTCAAAAAAATAGCTGACAAACACAGTGTCAGCATGTCAAATGTGGCAGTACGTTACATCTTGGATAAGCCATCTGTGGGGGGTGTTATTGTTGGTGCAAGACTTGGCTTATCCGAACACATAGAAGACAACGCTAAAGCATTTAGCTTCACATTTGATACTGAGGATATCAATCAGATAGAGCTTATATCTAGTAAGTCGCGAGATTTGTATCAGTTAATCGGTGATTGTGGTGATGAGTATCGGCGATGATATAACTTGCAGGTATGTGCTTGACTGCCACTCCCTTAATTCTTTGAAAATCTGTCTCTATCTTAATCCTGTCTGGGGAGATTAATACAGGAAAATTAATGGAGTTGGAGACGACTTTAGCTGTTGCTTATTGGTTGCGGAGAGCGGTAATCGAGAAGCCGACTTAATCATCGATTTGGGAATTTGGAATCGGCAAACTGGTCTTGGCTTTACCTTCAGTTCCTCCACGGTATTTAAGTTGCCTAATGGCGCAAACCGTTCTCCTGATGCTGCTTGGATTCAAAGAGAACGTTGGCAAGCACTCATACCGGAACAATAATGTAAGTTTCCCCCCATCGCACCGAATTTTGTTGTTGAGTTGAGGTCAGCAACAGATGAGTTGGAAACGCTGCGTAACAAAATGCGGGAATATCTGGATGCAGGGGTGCAATTGGGATGGTTGATTAATCCCCAACAGCAGCAAGTGGAAATTTATCGCCAAGGGGAAGATGTAGAAGTGCCAAACCTACCTACAGAATTATCCGGTGAAAATATATTGCCCGGATTTAGTTTGAGTTTATCACGCTACTTGTAGTTGTTTTCAGCTTTGAGCGCGAGTCATAGCTATCACCGCGTTAACCTTGCTAACCGTACAAGAAACGGCCATGACACCTCCTGCTCCCTTGCCTCTTTTATTAATAGTAGTAATAATTAGAAGCCTTACTCTTATGCCCGTTGACAATCATACCTAAGATATTACCTCTGGTCATTTTTAGGTTATCTAGAGCTTGCGTTAACACTGCTCGGTCTGTTTTGTGTATTCTAGTTACCAATACAACTCCATCAGTATGAGATGCCAGCAAGCTAGCATCAGCTAGTCCAACCAAGGGAGGAGCATCGTAAATAACTAAGTCAAAAGATTGATGGAAATCTGCCATTAATTGCTTCATTTTTTGGGATGAGAGCAACTTTGTGGGATCGGGTGGAATAGGTCCTGTGGTGATTATGGAGCATTCGCTGATAGAAGGCATTTGCCGCATCGCCGTCTCTACAGGCAGATTTCCAGAAATAATATTACTTAAGCCCCATAAGTTATTCAAATTTGATAAAGAGTGAATTCGGGGTCGGCGCAAGTCCGCATCCACCAGTAGGACTCGTTTTCCCATAGCAGAAGCTGTTTGAGCTAAGTAGAATGCGATCGTAGACTTACCTTCTGCTGGTAAAGCGGAACTAATGACTATGGAACGAATCGGTTGATCGGAACTGAGTAGTTGAATATTCGTGTGCAGTACCCGTAAAGCTTCCATAAACTTGGAGGATTCGTACTGGTTATGATCTTCAACAAGTACAGAGACGCGATCGCCAACTTCACCCGACTCGGAACTGCCTTTTGGAAGTAAATTTTCCAATTGTGCTGTAGAAGTTCTTTCTGTAACAGCAATTTGATTGTTTGGCAGTTGCTTTTCTAAGGGAATCGTTCCTAATAGGGGTAGCTTGAGCTTCTCTTTGAGAGACTCAACAGTATGATATGTGTTGTCAAGCTTTTCAACAAGTAATGCACTACCGATGCCTAAAAGTATACTGGCAACGAATCCCAAAATCAGACTACGCGGAACATCTGGAGATACGGGGATTTGAGGTTTAGTAGATGCTTGAACCAACTGCCAGGGAATTTGTGTTTGAGCTACCTCTATTTGTAAGTTCTGCCTCGTAGTGAGAAAGTTATTTAAACTCTCATTTGCTAACTGTAAACCCCGCTGTAAATTAGTGTATTGCCGTGCCAAAATTGGTAATTGCTGAACTCTCTGGTGAAGTCTGTTTTCAACTTGAGCAAGTAGTTGACTCTGAGATTCTAACGTCTGAATTTCATTTGACACTTGAGTAAGTTTAATATTCCAAGTTCGCTGCGCTTCATTGCGTAATAAAGGCAGTAGTCTTTGCCGCTTCTCCTCCAAGTTTTGAATAGGAACGCTATCCTCCTGGAAACGAGTTGATTCGTAAGCCGTTTGAACTTCCAATTGGCGAATTTGAGCAATTAACTGTTGATACAAAGCTGTATCATTGACTGCGACTTGTGCTCCATCTCTTTGCTGTATGCTGTTGAAAGCAGAGCGAGATCTTACTAACTGTTGGTTAATCGTGAGTCTTTGCTCAGATAAAGCATTGACTTGAGAGGCAATTTCCTTTGCTTGGGCGTCTGGATCAACAAAATCATAATGTTGGCGGAATATTTGTATTTGTTGCTGGATCTGCTCTACACGCTTTTGGATTGATGGTAATTGCTTTTCAACAAATTGAATCCCCTGACGTAAATTGGTTTGCCTATTTTCCAAACTGTATTTCAAGTAAGCCCGAGCAACTGTATTGAGTACGACTTGAGTCTTAGTGGAATCGTAGCTGTGATAACGAACTTCTATAATTTTTGTTTCAGCGAAACGAGTAATTGTCAGAGAATTTACCAATGAATCATAGGTAATATCTGGATAGTTAGTTTGCAATTGCTCAATAATATTCGCCATTAGTACAGGACTTTTCAAAACTTGAATTTGAGATTCGTAATCCAGACCAGATTTATCTAATTTACCTTCGATACTAGAGGTGAGTTTCGGCAAATTGCTGTTATCACTATTAACAGGTTCCGCTAAAATCCGAATTTTGGATTCATATATTGGTTTTTGCGAGAGCGTTACAGCAACAGCCGTAACCATAACAGTGGTTGCTACTGCTAGAATTACCAGCGTTCGCCGCTTAATAATACTTAAGACTTGACGCAAATCTCCATCATTTTCTTGCCCTTCAAACTTAGGTGAAAGCTGAGTCGGAAGCGTTGGAGTTAGATAGATCCTATTTCCGTTATGACCATTCCCGTTAGATGAGTTTTTTAAAGAAGTATCCATGCTTAGTAATAATGTTGGCTGAATTTTTATAAGTAGCTCAACCTAAAAATATCAAATGCAGGCTTCGCCACAGCGCAGCAGTAACACACTACGCTATAGCGATTTTTGGGTATTACGTTTTACTAATAAAGCCTACGTAGGCTTTACGTTTTATTTAGTTTTGTTACCAAAGAATTTAAGAAAATTCTGTGCGACTAGCAGATAAATTTTTTTAATTCTGCATTTTACCTAGCTCCCAGACTCAAGCTATATTTTTATGGACAATACTAACCTTGATCCTCTTAACAAGACTTCAGTAAATGTACGTATACACAAACAGTTGTTGTCTTGATTAAGGTGGAAAGGCGATCTTATTTACTTGTGATATGGCCGTTATAAATCAATAGGGTTCAGTTAGCCGCGAAGATACCTTCAACAAGAGCGATAAATTTGAGGGATTTATTCTCTTTAACCTCCGCAAGTGGGGGTTTATGTCTTGCAATTCTTACGAATCATACAGGATTGCTATAGATAGAAATAGCTTTAGTATGTTAAGCACTCTTTTTCTTATTCTTCTACAAAAGGTACAGAACTTTCCCTAACTGTGTTATTATCTCAATTTTTTTGGGAAGTCTAGTATTAGGCAACGATGAAAAGGAGTCAAAATTCTGAATTAAGCTTGAAAAACCATGACTTCAAGCACGGATTTTAAAAAAGTAAGCATTTAGCGTGCTATCAGCTGTCTGTCTGTATGAATTGGCTATATATCGAGTTTTGGTACCTATTCCGATGTCAACAAAATTCATGAGCATAGTTGAATAGTGAATATTTGAATGCTTCCTCAAAAAGCAAAAAGTTATGGCTTTTACAACCGTTGAAAAGTAAGGCTTTGAACCAAGATTCATCTAGCAGTTACTGAGAACTCTCTTGACTCCTAGACGTTCCTCGCCAGGGAGCGAGAAAATGAACTCTTCGCGTGCTGGCTCCTCCTAACTCCTCCATTCTTCTTGAATAATTTTTTTTTAGGAGTGTCAAAATTGTGAAATACACTGAACAAATGAAGCAATTTATTGAAAAAAAATATGAAGATTTACAAGTTTCAGAACACAAATTTTTTGGTATCGGGCAGTTTATTAAATTGTCTGTCATCACCCAGTTTTTTCCACCAGATTACGCTGCGACAGGACAGTTGATTTACGAACTGGTGAGACATTTAGAGCAGCAAGGGGTAGACGTTGAAGTATTTACAGGTCAACCAGGCTATGCTTTTAAGTCGAGCACTGCTCCAGCTGTTGAACGGTGTGGCGGAGTGAGAATTAAGCGATCGCGCACTGCTCAGCTTTGTCCCCAAAGAATTCGTGCCAAAGCCATTAATGGTGTTCTGTTTACTTTGCGTGCAGCACTTTATCTATTAAGCGCGGCTCGTCGTCGCAATGTGGTTTTATTGACTACGGCTCCCCCATTTCTGCCAATTTTGGGATATTTGGCTCATGTCTTTTTTGGACTTAGTTATGTTTGCGTCCTCTACGATCTGTATCCAGATATTGTGATCGCCTTGGGGGTGATTCCGAAACACCACTGGTTAGCTCGATTTTGGCTGGCTGTTAACAGACAAGTGTTACAGAAAGCTAAGGAAATTGTGGTTCTCAGCCCGGCTATGAAGCGACAGGTGGCAGCAAATTGTCCGCAGGTAGCAGATAAGATTTCTGTAATTCATAGTTGGGCAGATCCTGAGTGGATTGTGCCAATTGCTAAACAAGATAACTGGTTTGCTCGACAGTACAATACTGTAAATAAATTTACAGTGTTATACTCGGGCAATATGGGTCGTTGTCATGATATACAGACTATATTAGAGGCTGCTAAGTACCTGGAAGACGAGCCAATCCAATTTGTGTGCATTGGCGGTGGAGCTAAACGTGAGGAACTGATTGAGGAGGTGAATCGATTAAAACTAAAAAATTTTCAGTTTCTTCCGTATCAAGAAAGACAAGTGCTGCCTTACTCCCTGACAGCTTGTGATTTATCCTTGGTGAGTGTGGATGCTGGTGTGGAAAGTTTGGTTGCTCCCAGCAAATTGTACCCTGCTTTAGCCACAGGTCGTCCAGTCGCCGTGATTTGTCCACAGCATTCATACCTGAAACAGCTTATTGCAGAAGCAAACTGCGGTGAGACTTTTGAGAATGCAGAAAGTTATGAACTAGCAGAGTTTATTCGCTTACTAAGTCGCGATCGACTTTTAGCAGAACGAATGGGTAGATCTGCTCGTCAGTATTTGCAGTCATATTTCACACCTCAGGTCATATCCAAGCAATACTTTAAAGTTTTGCTGCGAGCTATCTTGTAAGCAGATATTATATTGAGTCATTCTTCAAGGCTGACACGGGGACAGGGGGACAAGGGAGAGGTTTTTGATGTTTATAGAGTCGCGATCGCATCTGAATCTGAATTATCACTCTTCAGTAGAAAGTCAGTACACCGAAAGACTGGTAGAGCTACCGTGAGTTACTCTATTTCCTTGATTATGATTACATTCTGTTGCACTACAAACAGTCGCAATCATTCGTAATTAATAATTTGATATACGTTCTTATCACCCCTTACATAAATGCGGGAGGTTGGACAACATTCATGAGTAGTGGATTTGGATAACAGCATACCATTAATAGTTTTCGATGCGCGAATGGTCAGCTCATTGCTTAGTGAAGCTTTTATCCAAAAAATCTATTGATAAAGACTGGACACTTTCAAATTTATAGAGTATCAATGTAGACATGTGTTTTCGGATTTACTTTCATGAATTTCGCTCTTGCATTTTAGTAGAAGAGTAGAACCTATATTATCTATGGCTTCCTGCTGTTCTTAACTTTAATTGCAGTGTTATTCTCAAGTAAAATATAGTTATTTTACATTCAAGCGCTCGCCAAGAGCACAAATGTAATTTCAATAAGATGAAAATGGGTAGTTACAATATGACAGACCTATTTGTTGCCGCGATCACAGGCTAACACAATAGTTAGTTTTGCAATCTGTCGGCTTACAAAAATTATCCCAAAGTGAATAGTGAATGTCTGATACTGTCATCCAAGTTGAAAACTTAGGTAAAAAATATATTATTGGTCATCAGCAGCAAGAGCGGTACACAGCACTGCGGGATGTGATTGCCAATCGCGCCAAGTCTTTGCTAAAACCATTCCAAAACTCAAAATCCCAAACCCAAAATGCTCACGAGGAGTTCTGGGCGCTAAAGGATATTTCATTTGATATTAAGCAGGGCGATCGCGTTGGGATTGTTGGGCGAAATGGGGCTGGGAAATCTACACTGCTGAAAGTTTTGAGTCGGATTACAGAACCAACGACAGGGAGAATTCACATTAAAGGACGGGTTGCAAGTTTGTTGGAAGTTGGTACAGGGTTTCATCCAGAGTTAACTGGGAGGGAGAATATTTATCTTAATGGTGCAATTCTGGGGATGAGTAGAGTAGAGATCCAACGCAAGTTTGATGAAATTGTTGCTTTTGCAGAAATAGAGAAGTTCTTAGATACGCCAGTAAAGCGGTACTCATCAGGGATGTATGTGCGGTTGGCGTTTGCTGTGGCGGCGCATTTGGAACCAGAGATTTTAATTGTAGATGAAGTGCTGGCGGTGGGGGATGCTCAATTTCAGAAAAAATGCTTGGGAAAGATGGAGGATGTGGGTAAAGAAGGACGGACAGTTTTATTTGTCAGTCATAATATGGCTGCAATGAAAGCGCTATGCAGTCGGGCGTTGCTGATGAGAAAAGGTCAATTGTTGATGGATTCAGACATCGAGGTTGCTATCAGTAGTTACTTAGCTGAAGATAGTACTTCAGATACTAGTGTAGTATGGAACGAACAAGACGCACCGCAATCGTCTGAAATTCGTTTTCTTGAAGCTTATATTTTGAATGCTCAAGGTGAGTATGCATCTACGATTGATTGCCGTGAAGGGTTTTCTATAGTTATAAAATATAAGGTTTTAAAGCCGATAAATAGCTTGAGAATTGGCTTTTTTATGCAAAATATAGAGGGAGTTCCAATTTGTGGTTCTACTGATTTTGATCATCAGAAACAGTTAACAACACATCCTGGTGTTTATATAAGTAAATGTGATTTTCCTTGTTATACATTAAACACTGG
>JAQYWN010000203.1 GCA_029379265.1 Rhizonema sp. NSF051 | reverse complement strand
CTCTTAAAATTTATCGTTAATAAATTGATAATTTGATGATTAATTATAGTAAAACAAAGCTAAGTCGCAAATTAACTGGGCTGCGCTTATTACCATATATAGCAGTTGGTGGTTTGATTTTCTACTTCAATTCAACTACAGATTTTAACTATCTACTTAGGGGTTACTTTGTTTTGCTAGAGGCTCAAGCAGGGATACTTTTGCTTCTTTTTATGACAGGTAAACTTAAGAAAACACAACGACATTCATCGTGAAATTATATCAGCTTATAAGCCTTAAATATTAATGCATCTAGCTATTTAATTAAGATCCTAGAAAGGAGAAGATATGAAAAGTAAATCAACGGCAATTGTTTTGTGCTTTTTTTTCGGTGGATTTGGAATTCACAAATTTTATCTTGGTGAAAATCTTGCTGGTGTCTTGTACCTGTTGTTTTCCTTGACATTAATTCCGTCAATTATATCCTTTTTTGAATTTTTCATACTAATTTTCACCTCAGATGCAGATTTTAATATCAAATACAATAAAAGTATAGTAGGAGGTGGTTATTCAGGAGGAGCCATCTCTGCTCAAGATGCTACCAAAGCTTTAGGAGACTTGAAAAAGCTTTATGACGCGGGTGTAATTACTGCAGAAGAATATGAAGAAAAACGACAAAAACTTTTGCAATCTATATAATTAAAATATATTTGGTCTATCAATGTCGCAATCAGCTTCTTGGTTTAAACAAACCCCATCTTGGGTATGGTTATCATTCTTTCCAATATTTGGAGGATTAGCTATAACCTATGCAGGTTATAAATCTAAAACTAAAGTTTGGATGGCACTAGGTACTGGCATTACCGGAGTGAGTTTTATTCTATCTTCAACTAGTGTTTTACCAGTGATTTGGCTGGCTCAAATTGGAGCCGCTTTGTACTTGAAGAATAAATTCTTGGCGAAAACATATCCCAAAAATTTACCCATTCCAGAAGAGCTACAGTTAGCCAAGCTAGTTATTAGCAGTTGCCCAAAAGTGGATATTAACCACTGTTCTAAAAATGAACTAGTGAACAGATTAGGTATACCAATAGTATATGCAAATAACATCGAATCAGTGCTTAACGAAGGGTATATTTTCACTCATATAGAAGAGTTAGTAGAAATAGCTGGGATTCCAGAGAACTATATAAATCGCCTTGCACCCTTGATTACATTTAGCTATAACTACAAGAAAGAAGCTGACTTTTCTTGGAGAAGATTGAACGCATATTCAATCGATGAGTTGATTGCTTGTGGACTTGATGGTGCGATCGCCGAAAAAGTCGTTGCAGAAAGGCAAAGACGAGGTGAGTACAAATCTTTGGTTGATGTTAAGCAGCGAACTGGATTACCATTAACGACTTACCGTCATCTCGCTTGAGATCATTCCTCTACTTAGCTTGGAAATACTGAACATAGAAACGATAGTAAGAGTGATTGCCATCCTATTCTTGTAGTGGCAATAAAGTAATTAACTCAGAAAATCTGGAGAAATCACTTATATTGTGAGTAAGCAATTGAGGAATTCTATAAACTAGCATTGTGGCAACAATGTTGGCATCATGCACCTGCTTACCACCGATCGGAATTTCTTCCATAAGCTTCAGTAGCCTTTCCGTAACCTGAGGACTATCTTCAGCCACTCGAAAGCGGTGAGCAAAATATTGCACATCAGTCACCAGTGATACGACAGGAATTTTTCCAGTTAAGTCACCATGCCTTGTCATAGCTGCTAAATATTCTCTCAAGGTTTGGCGACTGAGCCAGAGTTCAATACGTTGTTCTGCAAGTGCTTGAAGTCGCTCTGTAGCTTGGATATGAAACGGTGACAAGGCTAAATTTGCATAAACCAAAATATTTGTGTCAAGGAAAATATGGTTGTCAGTCATTTGCATAGAGATCTTCTCTACGGAAAGTGATATTTTCCGAGACTAATCCTACAGGATAAGCGGAAAATTTAAGTGGTAATTGCTTTTCCTCGATCTCTAACAAAGGCTTTTCATCAATCAGCACGACAACTCTATACTCACCAGATGAGATATCTACTGGTAACTGTACTGTGATTTTACCATCTGCTGTCACCGTAGCAATTGTTTCAATAGTCTTCATATAACTCTTCCTTTGTCATGCATATCATAATTCCAAGACTGCTAAGACTGCCTTAGGCAACAATTTATCTTTAAACCAAACAATTCTTGCTGGCACATCATTCATTTTAACGCCAGCGTTCTCCAAATTCAGACGTTCGGAAATAGCCAAAATCAAATTATCGCATTCTGCACGTCGTACCTGAGAAAACTTCTTTTGTAGATATTCTGGTCGCCAATAACCGACAATTTCTAATAAGAATGTGCGACCATCAGGATGAACTAATCTAAAATCAGGAATCATCACACTACCGGGGATGGGAATCAAATCAACTTCTCGTTCTAACACCCACTCAGTTTTCATTGAATCCCACTTATCAGCAAATGATGCTTCCAACATACTATCGTAGGGCTTACCTGGTGGATAGTGAGTTACATGAGCGCATTCAGAATTCAAGGTAAAGCGTCCAGTTTTCCAAGTATTTGTGAAGGTGTCGCGACTTTGCAACGTAGCCGCAAGACTCCATCGAGTGACATGAAGTAAAGCTGGGATTAGTTTAGCGATCGCCAAACCATAACGCGTACTCGGATTAAACAAACTTGTGGGGCCATCAATTGTAATTGTAAACCCGTGGTCGGCATCTCCCTCAATATATGCCATCAATTGAAACAGCTTGAGATAGCGGAACAAAAGCTTATATTGTCCTGGAACGTTGCGGTGAGCATTTATAACTAGTTGGCTTGCCTTATAAAACACACCTTGCACTTGAGATAAATTGTATCGATGCAATAAATCCTCAGGCTTGGGCGCATCAAAAGCCGTCAAAATTTTATTTTCTGCGAGATCGGCATATAATCCGTCTTGAACTTGCTTTATCAAAACTTCTCTTTCTAGTTCGCGACTCAATTCGTCCGCTACTTTATTTAAAGTTACTGTTGCTAACTCCCGACTGGCAACAGATTTTGCTGCTAGAGAAAATACTCTTTCTCGTAACATTTGTGGTTCCAATGGACTCACTACCTCGAACGTAGAAAAACTGTTTTTGAGAATATAAGCCAAACCCCGCTTCATCTTGTAATCTGGAGTATCACCTTCCAACTCCAGCAACTGACGTTCAAGCGTACCTTGATTATCACCTACCGCTTCTTTAAAACAAGTCATTAACTCAACAGCAATCTCCAAGTGTTTCTCGTCAATCTTGAGTCTTTTCGGGATGATTTCCTCCCCATTTTGTCTGTGATTAAGCAATTCTGTTGGTAACATATTGTAAAGAGGTAAGATCTCTAAATAACGTGGGCGTGAATAAACATAACTTTATATTAAAAGTTTTCTATAATGTCCTAAAGTTTGTTCGTAGTTGCGCTTCTCGCAGAGAAGCGCAACTACGAACCTTTTATTTTTTTTTCTCTTCCTCTTCTGTCTCCTTTTTGACAGAATAATTTATTTCCATCTGTTCAGCAGCTTTGTAACTTTTTTCCTTCCCACTGCCATAAATAACCTGCAAATTTGCTTTCGGCTCATCTTCTCTACGTTCTCCGCGTTCATTCCCTCTTCTCCTTGCCGATGTTCTCTCCTCACTCGTATCTTCCGCCACAACTTCGTATAAAATTGCCTGCTTATTTTCCGTATTTCCTTTACGCAAAATTCGGCCTAAACGTTGGATATATTCCCTTGCAGAACCAGTACCAGATAAAATAATCGCAACAGAAGCGGCAGGCACATCGACACCTTCATTCAACACATGCGACGCTACCAGCGATTTATACTCTCCAGAGCGAAATTTTGTGAGGATTTCGTGACGTTCTTTTACTGGAGTTTGATGCGTGATTGCGGGAATGAGAAACTCTTGAGAAATGCAGTAAACCGTAGCATTGTCGGCTGTAAAAATTAAAATCCGTTCTGGATAATGTTCTGCAAGTAGATTGGCAAGAATTCGCAACTTGCCATCAGTCCCTAAAGCAATTTCTTTTGCTTGGCGATGTGCTAACATGGCTCTACGTCCAGTTTGCGATCGCGCACTCATTTGCACAAACCTTTGCCAACCTTGAAGACTCCCCAAAGAAATCTTTGATTCCCGTAAAAAATCATTGCGAAGTTGAATGAGTTGATTGTACTTTTCCCGTTCAAGTTGGGAGAGTTTCACCTTAATTTGGACAATTTGATGTTCTGCTAAAGCCTTTCCCGCGAGATCTTCAGCCCTTTTGCGGTAGACTTCTTTTCCAATCAAGATATTTAGCTCAGTGTGTTTCCCATCAGTGCGTTCGGGGGTAGCGGAAAGTCCCAGACGATAAGGTGCGATCGCGAACTCAGCAATGACTCGATTAAAATCTGTTGGTAAATGATGACATTCATCAAAAATTAACAACGCATACTGACTTCCCAGCGTTTCTATATGAATTGCGGCACTATCATAAGTTGCAACGAGGATAGGTGTTTTGTCTCGGGAGCCACCACCCAGTAACCCCACTTCAGTATCAGGAAACGCTGCCTTCAAGTGTGCATACCACTGGTGCATCAAGTCAAGTGTCGGCACAACAATGAGTGTAGTTCGTGGCGTTGCTTGCATTGCCATTTGCGCTAGATAAGTTTTTCCAGCTGCTGTCGGCAGTACCACGACACCTTGCCTTCCCGCCAGTTTCCAAGCTGCTAACGCTTCACTTTGATGGAGGTAAGGTTCCATTTCCAGACTGGGAAGCAATTCTAATGAATAAAACGCCTTTGCCTCGTCGCTAAAGAGAGTCTCTTCTGCTTGCAGTGCTTCTACCAAAGCACGGTACTGAATCGCTGGAATGCGGAATTTCTCCACTCTATCATCCCATGTCGCGAAATCCATCCAAGCTCTGCCGCGTGGTGGTGGATGCAGAATTAATGTGCCGCGATCATAAGTCAATATCGGTGTGCGAGCCATCTAGACTAAGGGTGTAGGAGTGTAATGGGTAAAAATTGCTCTTGCGTTTACACCTATACTCATCTTACAGAAATGTACGCTTCATACCCCGCACTTTTAACATACATTCTCCCCAGGGAACTGGCACAGTCAGTAATTTTACTTTACTCACGTCCACCTAGAAGCAGTGTAATGACTCGGCACTGCAAAGAAAAGTCATCGGCAGCCCGCACGCATCAGGCGTCCCCTCTCTCTTAATTAGACGGGGCGATGAGATCCCCGACGCGCGCGTATAGTTGTCGGGGATCTATGTCTTCCAGGCATTATAACCCAACTTAGTCTTAACAAAAGAACCTGCGATCGCTCTTTGGTATTAAAGGAACAACCCAACATATATACTGATTAAATAAAGTTGTTCTACAAATACTTTCCGTTTTCCTAATCATCAGATTTTGGCAGCTTGCTGAGTTCAAGCAAGGTTAATCATACGAATTTGTGTAAAGTAGCAATAGGTGTCAAAGGTAATGAATGTACTCATGACTTAAGTCACATTTTTGACAATAAAAAACTTAACTAATGTCACTTGTGTATAGCAGCTTCAATTTGTCAATATGATTCTGAATGGAACTAAAATTCAAGCCCAGTATGGGTATTGCTGATGAGTTCCAACAAAAGAATAAATAAATATGAGAAAGTTGACATAATTCCCTTCTAATCCGACTGAGTGGCAGTACTTCGCTCTGAATACTAAGTACTTTCCTTTCGTCTTAACCCCCTTTTATCACTCTATGCCGATAAAAATCGAGGCTAAATGATGAAGCTCAGATTTGGTAAGGAGACTAGCAATTGCAAACGTTGAGAATAATTGGTTCGGATTTTTATAGGTAAAACTGTATCTGGGTAAAGGTTTCAGTTTTTACATCGAGCGAAAGTGATCTTAGAGGGTGAATTCTAATGCTTAAATTCTCAAAATGCTCCTCACTGCGCCAAGTTACGTTCGGTGGTAGAGTGTTTGTTACGACTGCTAGTCTATTTGTACTGAGCTTTTTTGGGTGTAGTTTAACCTGTGCTAAGTTACACAATAGTCCAAAAGCCTTGGTCGATCAAGTCTGGCAAATCGTTAACCACGAATATGTGGATGCTACATTCAATCACGTTGACTGGCAAGCAACCAGACAAAGCTTGTTGAGCAAAGACTACACTTCCCGAGAACAAGCTTACACTGCCATTCGCGTAGCTTTGAAACAGCTAGGAGATCCCTACACCCGTTTTCTCGATCCCAATCAATATCAAGCTTTGACAGACGAAACCTCTGGGGAAACATCTGGGGTGGGAATTGCGATCGAAATGAACGAGAATAACGGGCGACTCATAATCGTGAAAGTGCTTGAGAAATCCCCCGCATTCAAAGCAGGCATTAAGATTGGGGATGAGATTCTAGCTATTAATGGCACATCGACTCAAGGCATAAAACTAGAAGATGCCTCGAAACTAATGCACGGTAAAGTAGGTGCACCAATCACCCTCAAGATTGAAAGAGCTATGCGTCATAGCTTTAACGTGAAGCTAACCCGTGCGAATTTGGAATTGCCAACAGTCAGCTATACTGTCAAGCCGTCAGATGGAAAGCGCATTGGCTATATCCGTTTAACTGAGTTTAGTGCTACCTCTCCTAATGAAATGCGTCGAGCAATCCAAGCACTTAAAGCCCAACATGTCGATGGGTATCTATTGGATCTACGCGGCGATCCTGGTGGTTTGGTAGATTCAAGTGTAGCAATTGCTCGGATGTGGTTGGATAATGGTGTGATTGTCCGTGAGGTAGATCGGATCGGGAAAATTGAGGAATTTAAAGCCGAAGGTACTGCACTCACTAAACAGCCTTTAGTAGTGCTAGTAGATGGCGACTCGGCGAGTGCTAGTGAAATTCTCACTGCTGCTCTCAAAGATAACAATAGAGCAGTGGTTGTTGGCAGTCAAACCTTTGGCAAAGCTATAGTGCAAGAAGTTGTTCCGCTCTCAGATGGTTGTGGGTTGGCAGTCACAATAGAACATTATTTCACGCCGAAAGGCACTGATATTGCTCACAAAGGGATTACGCCTGATGTCAAAATAGACTTAACACAGCCTCAGCAGCAGCAGCTAGAAGCTAACCCTGCTTTGTTTGCCACTCAATCTGATCCACAATACACGCATGCGATCGCTGTTTTAGGTTTTAATCAAAAATAAGTTGCTTAAATACCAAGACGGTTCATTTAAGATAATTTATCTACTGTCAATCAATGTCGAGACGCTTCAATCATGGCGTCTCAAGACAGTCCAAAATTCCAACAGACACCTTAACTGAACCTTATATTTTTTGCAAAGCAGCTCATGACATTCGTCATACTCAAGAACCCCACTAAAGTTATACGCACATTTGTGACTATTTTCCTGGGTATATAATAATTTCTATTTTTACAATTGAGAAGTGTAAACCAAGGCTGGTTAGAGTTTAATCGGCTCAAGACAAATGAATTAACATTTGGAAAGTTCCCTATGAAACGTATTATTGTTGGCTCAATGCTTTCTCTACCACTAGTCATTGCTGCAATACCTGCACAGAAAGCATCAGCATTTGAAATTATTCTTAATCCTCATCGCCCACGCGTATATGTAGAACCCGTATATCCAGCACCCGTGTATCCACGTGCATATCCAGATAGATATGCTGAAGAGCGTTATGAGCGTCGTGTTTGGATTCCTGCTCATTGGGAGGATACCCGTTACGGTCGGGAATGGGTTCGAGGTTACTATGACTATAGGTAGCTTTCTTGTGATGACTCGACACACCTCCGCTTCGTCATAGGTGTGGGCTTCTAAAAAATTAGAAGCGCTTGATCTTCAATTTTTCCCTTTTCATTTTTCTCACTTACACACACAACACTCGGAATCTTAGAAGTGATTCGGGGTGTTTTTTTTGGTTAGAATCCCGACTTCGTAAGAGTTGTCGGGATTTAAATTTCATCATGCTAAAATCAAAGCCAAGCCTGATACCCAGTTTGAGGCATGTACTTATGACTGCGATCGCTATCAACTTTAATAATATCGTCAAACTTAGTGACGACCAATTTTACCAACTGTGTCGGGATAATCCCGATGTCAAATTTGAACGTAATACTTTTGGAAAACTCATTGTCATGCCACCAACCGGAGGAGAAACAGGAAAATGTAATGCCAAACTAACTGCACGATTTGTGGTGTGGAACGAACAAACCAAACTTGGTGAAGTCTTTGATTCCTCAACCTGCTTTAAACTTCCTAATGGTTCTGATCGCTCCCCCGATGTATCCTGGATAAAACTAGAGCGATGGAACGCCCTAAAACCAGAACAACGTGAAAAGTTTCCGACTATCGCTCCAGATTTTGTCTTGGAGTTAATGTCTCCTTCCGACAGTTTGAGCGATCAAGCCAAAATGCTGGAATATATGAATGCAGGTGTAAAATTGGGTTGGCTGATTGATAGAAAAACTCGCTGCGTTGAAATTTACCGACAAGGGCAACCAAAAGAAATATTAGAGTCCCCTACAAGCTTATCTGGGGAAGATATGTTACCTGGTTTTGTCTTAGATTTACTCCTTGTGTGGAGTTAATTAGAATTCTTAGTGATCGCTCTGAAATAAAGAAGATGAGCAATCTTCCTCTCAATCTGCCACAATAGTCAGAAATGGGGCTTTTGATCGATTAAGCTAAAATAAACTTAACGCTTTCTGGTTGTCCTCGTGTCTGAATCTCTCCCACTGCGCGAAAAGTATCTTGCTTTCATCGACGAAATTGTTCAAAACACCCTGAAGGGTAAAGTTAGCTCTCAAGAACAAGTGTATCAAATGTTACTAAAAAGCGTAACAACCGATACAGGAGAGGTTTTTGAGATGGCTTTGAGCGATCGCACTCAATCTACCCAGCAACAAGTCAACACCGAAAAAGATGAACTCAAGCAAGCGAAAGCAACCCGCAGTTTGAGAGCATTAAAGACGATTCAAACTCAGTGGCAACGTGCTCAAGAGCAAAATAAAGCTAATTATGCACTTGGGGATGCAATGAAAGAGATTACGACAGCAGCATCGGATGAACGTCTGGCGGCATTCTTACGTGTCAGCGATCCGAACCGCAAGAATCCGTTGAATTTTCAACAGTTTCAGCAATTGTCAAAATCTTTACAGCAATTTGCCCAAGCAAATTCTGATTTTGAGCAAATATCACAAGGCATTACTCGCGGTTTGACGTCTTGGCAGCGCATTCAAGATCACTTAGTGAGTTGGATGTACGAGCAAAATCGGGAAGCGCTGGGGTTTGGTGGTGTACCAGGAGAAAAAGGCCCTTGGGCAACTTGGGCAAAACAAGTTAATAGTGAGTTACCATCTGCACTGTTCCGTACCTTAGCTCTTGAGCAATCTGCTTTTGATTTTGTCCGCCAACGCAGTATCACCTTAAGTGATTGGGTGGAAATAGAACTAGTATTACAGTACTTGCAACGCGGTTTGGTGAATTGGTACGACCAACAGCCTTACAACGTCAAAGCAGGCTCGAACTTGTCGATTTCAACTTTTTTAACCTTTGCAGTGATTTGGAGCCAGTTGGCGAGTGGTTTGGGTGAAGATACGGCTTACGGTAAAGCATCTTCCCAAGTTATGTTGCAAATATTACGGAACTTTTCTCAAAGAGAGTATTTTCCCTTATACGGGGGGATTTTCGCTTCTTTTTCTGGCAGCTATTTGCGCGATGCACTAAATTATTTAGATGAACCGTTGCTTAGGGTGGAAAAAACTCAAGAAAAAGCACGGATTTTGACACTTTTAGGTTACTCTCAACGCGCTTTGGGGCAATACAATCGCTCAATTGAGTTTCATGAGCAAGCGTTGGATATCGCCAGGAATGCAGGCGATCGCGCTTGTGAAATTGCCAATCTCAACCACCTCAGTCGTACCTATGTAGAAAGAGAAAATTATGCAGAGGCAATTAATTACAGCCAACGCGCATTAATATTGAGTCGGCAAGCAGGCGATCGCACAGGAGAAGCCAATGCACTGGCAAATTTAGGCTACAGCGAAGTCATGCAAGCGCAGCAGCTTGAACAAGTTGAACCAGAAGCCTATGAAATGCCAATTAACTATTTGCAACAAGGTTTAACATTATCAGAACGATTGGGGGATATTCAAAGTAAAGCCTTGTGTGTTAGCAGTTTGGGGATTGCTTATCAAGTTATTGGAGAAATGCAAACTGCGATCGCCTATTTAGAAGACAGCTTTAAAAGTGCGCAAATTTCTGGGGACTTGTATCTTCAAGGTTTGAACTTAGCTAATTTAGCTGAAGCTTACTATCAGGTACAAAATCAGGAACAAGCCATTTACACAGGTTGTTTGGGGATGTATTTATTAAATCAAATTGCCTCCGATAAGTGGCGCAAACCAGCAGGTTTTCTCACGATTGTACAGGGACAAATCGGCGGAGAAACTTTCCACAAAATCTTGCAGCAACATCGTAGCCGAATCATATCTGTAATTGGCGTAGATGGATATGACTACATTCCGCAATTATTAGAACAGTATCAGCAAAGTTTGTAGTTCTGTCAGCATTCAGCTGTCAGCAGTGGTGTAATACCAAATCTAGGTGAAGTTGCATAGAATAATTCCTTGTCTAGGAGGAGTTTTAAGTGTCCTATTCTGTGCATATTCATAAAAAATTGGTATAACGATAATAAACAGTTTAGCAGGCAGGACGAGGAAAAATGATGAGCGAACTCCCAATGGCTAAAAGTCAAAGAATCTGGAAATATAGTGTACTTTAAAATGTACAAAATACATTTA
>JAQYWN010000202.1 GCA_029379265.1 Rhizonema sp. NSF051 | reverse complement strand
TTTTATAGCTTTATTAATTCAACTTTCTTTGTGGATAATTGATTTTTTATTCAAGAGTAATCTATCAAATTATAAGTTTCCTATAGTTAATATTCCTATTTATTATGTAGCAATACCGTTAGGTATTTCGGTCGGATACGGGACGAGTACAGAGTCACATACAAAGTCTAAAGAAAACCGTGCATATAAAACTGAGAGGCTAGAATCGCTAGTTAAAGTGAGAAAGCTTTTCGTAGAGTGTGAAAACTACAATAGCGTCATTAGATCAATTGAGTTGAAAGATAAAATTAGTAAAGTTTTAGAACACGTTAACGATCCACTAAGAGACGATGTTATTAAGACACTTAATCAAATTCGTAATAACCTTGAAAAAGCTCTAAAAGTTGAGAGGTTATTAAGAGAGAATTTAGATGTTGTAAATATTGAAACGGAGCATTTAGAAATAACATTTGCAGAAATTCAGTTTACAGATATCAAAAACTATGCAAGCCAATATTCTGAATTTGTGGAGGACGTTTTGACTATAGGTACTAATCTTAATCGAGAATTTAAGATGCTTGATAACTCTAAAAATTCATAATCTATTTAATTATTACAAACCATACTTCTAGATGAAAATGTCGGGAATGTATTCAATGAATCGGCAATCCCATATCTAGAGTATACGCATTTAGTTTTCTCATTCCTAAATCTTGCTTAAATTGCAAATCTTCCAATTTAATATTTGTTTCAAACAGCTTTCTCTTTAGCTCTATCATTTCGCAAAGTTCTTTACGATTTATAGAAAACATTTCAAGCTCTGAGAAATCTGTGGTTTGTAAAAAGCGTGATATCAGCGCAGTTACCAGTACTAAATCCTGCTTTAAATCAAGTGAAGACTAATTGTCATTGTGGCGATTTACATCATTTTGGAGAGATTTATTTTTGGCTAAATCAGATTGATATCCCACGGTCAAGCCCTTTTATTTCTAGAGATTTTACGTAATTATTAGTTATTTGCTGCATTAAATCAGGTGCGTCATAGCAAAGCCTTTGTCTAATAAAATCAGAAACATTTAACCCAGAATTTTGAGCATGTTGAATTATTTTGCGTTTTTCTTTTACTGATAACCTGATGGCTAACACTTCCGTTTTACATTCATAATTCAGATTATCTCTGACTTTTACAATATGCATTTTGTAAGTTTCAGTAGTGTATGTGCATTTATTATACTGCGTATTAAAACTGTTTATACAAACGGCTGAAGTGCTTACCAGTAGTGCAAAGTACGGACACAAACCTGATAGCTTTATCCGTACAAATCTATTAATCAAATTTTACACAGTCTGTATCAATAACTCTAAAATCACTGTTGTATGACTGTGGAGTAAGCATATCAATCAACTTATCTCCTCTTAGCAATTCTCCCCTACCATGCCCTAAAATTCTGGCTAAATACAATGTGTTGTCAGGGTCGTTACCGTTGAACACTTGACTACACACTTGAGCGTAAATTGTTCGCAAGCCCTTGTAAGTGAAAAAGTCATGTTGAATGCCAAAACGACCTTTTAAAACTTTCATAGCATCACTCAAATCTTTTGTATATCGGTTCGCAGCTACTTTTGAACCTTCCACCCTCTTACCATTTTTCTTCAACCACTCATGAGCATCACAAACTAACTTAGCGTCTACCAGTGTGGGAATAGGGTAGGCGGGATTTTTCTCAAAGTACTCTCCAGCATCACCTTTAACTTTCAGTTGCCCGGAAAAGTTACAAGTCTTCTTGTCTACATATTCAAATTGGGTTGAGGTGCGGTGAATTTCAGCCATACGTCTACCCGTGGTGATTGCCAGTGCTATCGAAACTTTCTTCCAGTCAGGTGCTTTGAGTTTGTCCAAACCATTGAAAACAGCCACAGCAAACTCGTAAATAGGTGCAAAGCTGACAAACTCTTTCTCTTCCTTCCGTTCTGCTAATCGTCGTTCCTGAAGTCCTTTTTTCTGTGCGGTCAAGTCAGTGATTTGATACCTGATTTGCTTCAAAAGCATCTCTAGACAAGATTCAAGCTGCTTAAAATAAACAGTTCCTTGTTCCGATCGCACTAAGTCAGATAGTTGATTACAGATGTAAGTCCTGTATCGCAGTTTGGTAGTAAAGGCAAGCCGTCCATCACTTTGTTCGCCCTCACGAGTATCCAGAAACCGAACTACTCGATAAGCCAGTGCCGCAATGTCGCCGTGTATCCTCTCATCCCAAGTGCCATTTTTGTAGTTAGTTTGTACTACATCTCGAAAGTCATTGTAAAGTCTTTTAGTCCACGAACCTAACTCTTCATTAACATTTTCACTTATCACACGTGTTACAAGCTTGTTCGCTTCAATTGCTTCTAGGGGTGTGTCGGGGATAAGTGCAACTACTACTCTCTCAGCCTTAGTAGATGCTATCAGTCCTGCTATCAGTTCATCTTTTTTCATTTTGGTATGACCGGGAACGATACCAGATGCAAGCTTTTTCAATGCGATAGCTGACATCATCTCTAAAGTTTCTTGGTCATACTTGGCAATCTGTTCGCGCTTTCGATTCAGTTCGTCAATCGTTGTCATATCCTTAACCATACTTGTAAAACCCATAATTACAATTTAACATATTGAACCCATACTTACAAAACCCACAATTACAAATTAAATATGTGTCACTGCCAATTCATTAAATCTACTTATCTTTAGATTAGACGTATTGACAGCCATAAGTCAGTGAAGTAATCTGTAGACATGACGTTGAGCAAGAGATAGAATTATGGCTACTAAATGGGAACTACGCGGCAAGGCACTGGCTGAGGCATTGAATGGCATAACTGATGACAAAGCTATAGAGGGGTTAGCTAAGGGCGTTGTGGCTGAAATCATTGCTACCTATACCGCTCCCACAAGCCGCAAAACTCCACTAGCAGCAGTACGGAAAGCAGTAGAGATTGCTTTTCCCAGTACTAAGAAGCAAACAAGTGATTACCAATATTTCAGTAAAAGCGGTAAGGGCAATGTTCCACGGTATGAGCATCAAGCTTTGAGATACCTGACTCTTCCTAAAGAAGATTGGGACGCTTTAGGTGATACAGCACGTGAGGAATACTTAGAAATGAAGGAATCTGTACAAATGGAACCAACTAACCAACTGAATAAATCAACATTATCTAACATGCATATTAGTCAACTGGAATTTGATGACGAAACCCGATTACTTGTGACAGATGCTTTAGTAAATTCTCAAAAAACCCTGGCAGAATTCGTTACACAAGCCTGCAAAGTTTATGCCAAGACTGTTAATGGTCGGGCGAAAGCAGACACCGATTTGTCAACAGTGCCTACTAGTGAATTGTTGGACACTGAAATTAACCAATACAAAACACATCCTAAAAAGATTGAGGAATTGACTAGGCGTGCTATTAAGGCAATCACGACTCACAATGACAAGAGCGCAGAGACAGACCAAAAATGGTTTTTATCAGCAACGGCAATCAATGGCTTGACGGGTTCCCGCGTTCAGTCCGTCAATAAAATTTTGGAAGATTACAAGTCAATGGTTGATGCACACAACGATAAGCACGGGCTAACCGCTTACACCAATCGGGGAAGTGCTAAGAACAGGCAAATCCATCTTGAAATTCCTTTAGCTTCATTAGTACCCAATGGGATTGACCTTTAATTTATGAGTTGTGGCGATCACACTGGCTGATAAGAAATTACTCGCGCTGTCATTGCCACAGAGAAAACCCCACAATGCTTACTGTGAGGTTGTTTCGTTGATTCTATGGGTTTTATTAATCCAATTTGACTCAATTTTAATACTAAGCTTAAGGGTCGTCGTGTATACAAATTTAGAGGTTGTTTGAAAAGGGTCTGCTTGAGCCTTAAGTGAGACTCAGGGACGCGATCGCAAATCCCAAAACCCAGATTCTCTCGTAGCCGTTTCTCGGTAGTTAGGGTAGTGAAACACACGCGCTTAGACTTTTCAAACATCCTCTTAGATTAAACCTGAGGAGGGAGGAAAATTAATGAGAATAAAGCTTGAATCATAGAGTAAATGTATGTGGTGTTCATGAACATCTGCACCCTAGCAATATTTTCGCTCTTGTCTAGCAGCTAGGGTTTTTCATTGGTAAGATACAGAGCGTAGAAAAAACGAAAACCATACAATTCTATACTTTAAGTTTCTGTTCATTAATTGTCGTCTAACCTTTTGTACAAACAAATTACGAGAAAAGTACCTGACTACAAATTCCATAAGGGTAAATACAAAGCATCGCGATGTTCAACAAGAACATTAAACCAATAATTCGGTTTTGGTTTTGGAAGTAAATGGGTAGGGCGGGCAACGAACCCCTTTTAAAACGGTGAAATCCACGCTCTAAGAGCCATTCATCCCGGTAATACTGTACGTTCGCTCATTTTTGAAGGGTGAGAGGATTAATGCCTTACTGCATAAGGTTTCAACGCAATACGGTTCAGTTAAGGCTCAAAGACGTGTAAAGTGGGGACTATTCCCAAGAATGGAAATATAGTGCAGTGCATCTTAAAGAATTCTCATTAATGTCTCATAGGATACAGGTTACTGAGATATTCCTCGCAATAGAGACAGCCATTCCAATAGAGGCAATTGAACAGGCGATAAGCCTACGGCATGGCTTCGCTTACCGCTAAAACTAAAGTCAAAGAGGAACGTTATCGTTCGTTACCAGCACAACTGGTAGTGTGTCTAATAGTAGCCATGAGCCTGTGGTCAAGAGACTCAATGAGGGATGTACTAAAAAACCTAATTGATGGTCTTACATTCGCATGGGTGAAAGTTGGTAAATATTGGCGATTCCCTTGTAAATCAGCCATTACCCAGGCCAGACAGCGATTAGGGGCAGGAGTAATGAGGCAATTGTTTCATCAGTTGGTACGACCAATGGCCAATAAGGAAACAATAGGAGCCTTTCTCAACGGGTTACGAATCGTCGTGATTGATGGAACCTGCTTAGATATTCCAGATAGTGATGAAAATGCAAGGGTTTTTGGTCGTCCTGGCAGTCGTCCTGGCACGCGAGCGGCATTTCCAAAGGTTAGATTGGTCATTTTAGTAGAGGCCCTTCGGGTTCGCAGTCGCCTACGGAGGGAAACCCTCCTGCAGCGCTGTCTCACAGGAACACATTTAATCTTTGACGCACTAATGTGCCCATATCGGTAGGAAGTGCGAGTTAGGGCATTAAAGCTGTTACGCTCAGTCACATCGTCCATGTTGTTGATGTGGGATAGGGGTTTGCATTCCTATGCTATGGTGCAAGCAACCGTAAGTAAGGGTTGTGATTATCTAGGAAGAATTCCTGCCAACGTTAAATTCTTAAGCGAAAAAACTTTAGACGATGGTTCGTATTTAAGTTGGATTTATCCGTCTGGAACATTGAGGAAAAAGGGTCAACAGCCAATACTGGTAAGAGTTATCGAGTACACAATTGAGAATCTTGATAACTCAGAAGAACAGATTAGATATCGCTTAATTACGAGCTTATTAGATATTGAAAAATTTCCAGCCCAGTTACTCGCTTACGAATACCATCAGCGTTGGGAGGTCGAAAATACGATTGACGAACTCAAAGTACATCTTTTAGGACGAAAAACTCATATTCGTTCTCAAAAACCACGGGAGGTGGTGCAAGAAGTTTATGGTTTGTTATTGGGGCCCAATCGCTGTACGGTCATTAATTTTCCAAGCCGCAACTAGTGCAGACGTTGCACCCTTGAGTCTAAGTTTCACAGGAACCGCAGCGAGTTATTCGTCGTGCTCTTCCTAAATTTCAGCGTTTGCTTTCCACTTGAACTCCCCTTTTTTTGAGTTGGTTAATTCTGGAGATTCTAGACCAAATTTTACCTCAAAAGGTTCACAGAAGCAATCCAAGGGTCGTGAAAAAGCCTGTATCAAAATTTCGCTCTAAAAAAGTTAAACACAGAGGTACTGGGACAATAACGAATCCTCCTATGTTTATTATTTCAAGCACTGCATAGCCTTAACTGAACCGTATTGTGTAATACACCGTTAAGCTGACCAACCCTGACCCAAGTATTACACGGCATCACCTTTTGATAATCCACAATCACGTTGAAACCTTACACAGTAAGGCATTAATTCCTCTTGCCTTCAAAAATGAGCGAACGTACAGTCCTTATTCTCCTGATTTTTCACCAATTGAAAACTGCTGGTCGAAGATCAAAGAGTTTTTGCGAGCGCAAGCTGCCAGAACATATCAAGAGTTAGATCAAGCGATTACAGATGCTCTCAATACCGTGACTAAAAAAGACATTATTGGGTGGTTTACTCACTGCTGTTACTATATTGCACCCAACTGAGAACCGCTATAGTTTCCTTAGCAAGTAAAAACTTTCCCAAATAAGAACTTTTCTGAAAAAAGTAGAACTATGGAATAGATGTAATATTAGCTGGATAATTTCCAAACTTCTCAAAAAACTCGTTAATTGCTTTGTCGCTAACACATCGTTCTTTTATTTCAATTAACACCCCTCCAAATTCCTCTTCTATCTGTACATAGATAGTGTATACGGTTACAGGAGGACGTTCAATTTCATGGAGTGTGCCTGCACTATCTACAAAAGTACCAAATATCCAGCCGTTTATAGTTAGATGATAATATCTACTCCGATTTCTTGCAGCATTGAATCTCATATGCTCAGACTATTAAGAGATGGCGGTTGATTTTGAGATATTTGCTCTAAAATTTATACCCGCTGGACGTTGAGTGTCGGTACGGTTTCGCACATTAAACTCCTCAGAGCAAGGCTTTTCTTAGGGGACGCATGAATCTATAAAAACTGGTTTTGTGCTGACCACAGTTGACTACAGCTTGCTCTTTTTAGTTAGCAATCGAGCCGACTCATTTTTGATGATGGAATAACATTCACAAGATGCATCCTCCAAGTGTTTCCTATCGAGGATGGCAATATTTCCACGCTTGTAGGTAATGATTCCGGCTCGGCTAAGGATGCTTGCTGCCACTGTGACACCTGAACGGCGACAGCCCAGCATCTCGCCAATAAATTCTTGAGTTAGCAGAAATTTATCGGATTGCATATTATCAGAAACTATCAACAGCCAACGGGCAAGTCGTTCTTCTATCGTATGCACGCGGTTGCAGACTGCGGTTTGTGTGACTTGGGTGAATAATATTTGAGTATAACGCAACAGCAAACTTTGAAGTTCAGATCCCCGGTTAAACTCCGTTAGGAGTGGCATAGCCTTCATTCTCATACCACCGTCAGCAACCTGCACAAGTGCAGTTGTGGTTGTAGTGTTACTGCCCCAAATTACAGGAAGACCTACCATGCCCTCATTGCTCACTATACCAGCTTCAACGCTTGTGCCGTCTTCAAGAATAGAGACTAAAGAAATTATTGCCTGATGAGGAAAATAGACATGTGTTATCGGTTCGCCTACTTTGTAGAGGACTTGCTTTATTTCAAATTCGACTGGCTCTAGGTGGGCAATTAAGCGTTGATATTCAGCCGATGAAAGTGCGGCAAGTATGTGATTTTTTATTGGCTCCTGAGGCAAGTTTGATATTGACATTAAGATCTCCTAAACAGCGCAGCGGTGGCTGAGCGCCACGAAGAGTCGTCTTTGCTATGAAGAGTTTTTCTAACGTGCAGCCATTATAACTTACGCATTTACAGAAAATTGCTTATGTGGTAGAGACCCTAGTAAACAGAAATTATCTCAATTTAGTAGGGTTTTGAACTTAAAGGACATAAGCTCCTTTCTACTTCTTATATAGATGTAAGCGAAATTAACTTATGCACTTAACCCTCCTTAGATCCACCCAACAGCAAAAAAGACCAAGAAAAAATAATACGGGTAAGAAGCGAAGGGTTCACGAAATAATGAGGATTTTAGCCATTGACGTACCCTATTGCATCAACTAATGTACACATTCAGTATAAGAGAGTGCAATATTGACTTACATTCCATCAGTAGTGCAAAAATAGCGGTTAGAGCACTATAAGTTTTACTGTGAGCTATTTACAGCGATTTAAGTCCTGTGGCGATCGCCACCTCACTAATTTCGTTACATCTTCCAAAATTCCAAGTTTTTAAAAACTCGATAATCAATTTCTGACTCGTAGCAATTAATTCCTGACTTGTAGCTACCAATTGGCAATGAGGCTAGAAAGAATAATAGTTGCTTTAGAATTTTACACAATCAGTATCCACAACCCGAAAATCGCTATTGTATGACTGTGGAGTGAGCATATCAATCAATTTATCCCCTCTTAGCAGTTCCCCTCGACCATGCCCCAGAATTCTTGCCAGATACAACGTGTTGTCAGGGTCGTTGCCGTTGAATACTTGACTACACACTTGAGCGTATATGGTTCGCAACCCCTTGTAAGTAAAAAAGTCATGTTCAATATGGTTTCGACTTTTCAAGAGTTTCATAACCTCCGATAAATCTTTGGTGTAGCGGTTAGCCGCGACTCTTGTGTCTTCTACAGTCTTACCATTTCTTTTCAGCCACTCGTGAGCATTACAAGCCAACTGAGCATCTACCAGTGTGGGAATAGGGTAAGCGGGATTTTTCTCAAAGTACTCTTGGGCATCACCTTTAACCTTCAGTTGCCCAGTAAAGTTACAAGTTGTCTTGTCTACATATTCAAACTGGCTAGAAGTAAGGTGAATTTCCGCCATACGCCTACCAGTTGCGATCGCAACTGCAATACTCACTTTCTTCCAATCACGTGCTTTCAGTTTGTCCAAGCCATTCAATACCGCCACAGCAAATTCATAGATCGGCTTAAAACTAACGATCTCTTTCTCTTCCTTCCTAGAAGCTAATCTTCTCTCCTGCAGTCCTTTTTTCTGTGCCGTCAAGTCAGTAATCTGATATCTAATTTGCTTCAAAAGCATCTCTAGAGAAAATCGCAATTGATCATAGTAGGGGCTTGCAGCTTCTGCCCCAACCAATTCGGTTAGTAAATTTTGGATGTGTGTTCGGTACCGTAACTTTGTAGTAAAGGCAAGTCCCCCATCTGCCGACTGTCCTTGACGATTGTCTAGAAAGCGAATCACACGATAAGCCAGTGCGGCGATGTCCCCATGTACCTTATCATCCCATTTTCCATCTTTGTAGTTGGCTTGTACTACGTTCCTGAAGTCCTTATAAAGTTTGGTAGTCCACTCGCTTAAATCCTCATTGACATGAGGTAATTTAGTACCCTAATTTTAAGCACCCCACAAAATCGCACTGCTCCCATCACTTCTTTAGTAGGTGTTGGTGGCTTAGATGGAGTGACAACGGTTTTAACAGGCTTAATTGTTGGATCTGCTGTTATTGGTTGAGATTGAGTTTGGGCTTGAGGTAAATTCAGTAGATCACAAACTTTTAGAAACTGACGTAATAATGAGGGTTTCAGCCATCGTGAATCATGAATAAAACAGCACTCGTTTAAGGGCGATCGCGCCCGTCAAAACTTACGGTATCACTGGAAACGCTGATTCATAGGTTATTTTCTCGTGTCTGGGTGTTTTGTTGGAATGTTCATTTGGCAGGGGTTCTAAAAAACTTTGTGATAAAGCTGACATTGCGTCTTCTAATTTTACTTGAGGCTCGATTTCCTCAAGGGTCAATTTCCCACATATTCACACTTCTAGGACGACCACCCGTTTTAGGTTCTGGAATCAACGGTTCCAAGATAGTCCATTCAATGTTTGAGATATCTGTAGGATCAGGTTTTCTGTACTCCATTATTTATAGTTGATTTGTACTATTAAGTTCTATTTTAGACTTTTCGTACATCCTCTGAAATACCTGTATTTCCATCTGGTTGTGCAAACTCCATAAAATGGTACTAGTCTGAAAATAACAAAAATATATTCAAGGCACATGAAAAGTGGCAGCTTTAACCATAGCTTTTTTTAACCAATCAGGAGGAGTGGCCAAAACAACGTTGACGATGAATATTGGGTATCATCTAATGGAACGTGGTCGGAAAGTCTTGCTCGTTGATGTTGATCCGCAAAGTTCCCTGACAACGTTTATGGGGTTTGAGCCTGTTGAACTTGATAAAACGATTTATCACGCTCTTGTTCAACAGGAAGAGATCACAATTCTCCATGAGATTTTTGGCATGGATTTAGCCCCTTCCAATATAATTCTGAGCAAAGCTGAAATGGAATTGGCAGGAGCTATCATGCGCGAACTGCGGCTCAAACAGGCGTTGGAAAATGTGCAAGATAGATACGATTTTATTTTGCTCGATTGTCCACCAAGCTTGGGAATCTTAAGTATTATGAGCCTTATTGCCTCAACGCACGTCTTAATTCCTATTCAAACAGAATTTAAAGCACTCAAGGGAACACAACTGCTGTTAAATACCATTCTTGAAGTTCTAAACTTGGCGAACCGCAAGTTAAAAATTGCTGGTATTGTACCCACCATGTACGATGGACGAACGTCTCAAGGCGAACAAAGTTTGAAAGCTATAAATGAACAGTTGTCTAAAATTGGCACTGTGCTTCCAGCTATTCCAAGGGCAACTGATTTCGCTAATGCTTCTCAAAGCCGTAAACCTTTAGCTCTTTATAATCCAAAACATCCTGCGATAGAGTTGCTACAGAAAATCGCGAAAAAAGTGGAAGCCCTCTCATGACAGCTACAAAGAAAACGCCTGAAGAGTTTCAATTCGGCAGTATTGTTAATACTTTTGTCAGTCAAACGGAAAAAAAAACAGAAGATAATAGTTTGTTGCCGTTAGCAAGTATTGTTCTACTCACATCTTGCACCTGGAAATATGTATGTACTTTGATTACTCAGTACTAAACTG
>JAQYWN010000201.1 GCA_029379265.1 Rhizonema sp. NSF051 | reverse complement strand
GCTTGTCCACTCAGTGTTCCTGAGTCATTTTGTCTTGCGGTAGTCTAAACTCCAGTAGTCATCAAACAGCACTCTTTTTTACAAGTCAAAAACCGAATTTACGCAGAAGTCTTTAACCTAATGTGGGTGAACAAACAATTTAGAAGACTGCGCCCCTACTCCCAAACCTTAGATGCTTGGATTGCATCCGCTCAAACAGATTCATCGCGACTGCTGCTAGGACAAGCTTTAGTTGACGCTTTATCCTGGGCGCAGGGTAAAAGTTTGAGCGATCTGGACTATCAATTTTTAGCGAACAGTACCGAAGTTGATAGAAAAGAAGTCCAACTTACTTTAGAAGCACAACGCGCTCTTGAAGTTGAAGCACGACTCATAGAGGAACAAAAACGACTGGCTCAAGAGAAAAAAGCCACTTCTCGACAAAAACTCTTATTGTTTACAGTTAGTATAGCATTGGTAGTTACTTGCGCCTTAGGAGCAGCAACATATAAGCAGTACAAAAGAGCAGTTACAAACGAGTATCTTGCAAGGGTAAGCGAAATTAAAGCTTTAGTGTCGTCTTCTGTTGGATTGTTTGCTTCCAATCGAAAGTTGGATGCGCTTGTAGAAGGTATCAAAGCGACAAGAAAACTGCAAAAAATCAACTATGCAGATCCAAGTATTGAGAATCAGGTGAAAAATGCCTTAGCGCAAGCCGTTTATGGAGCAGATGAATACAACCGCTTATCGGGGCATCAAGCCCCTATTATAGGAGTGGCTATCAGCCCTGACAGTTCTGTAATTGCCTCAGCTAGTGCAGACAACACAGTTAAACTTTGGCGGCGTGACGGTAGCTTATTGACAACTTTCACCGATCATACTGGAGTTGTCAGAGCAGTAGATTTTAGCCGTGATGGCAAGACGCTTGTTTCCGCATCTGACGATCATACAGTAAAAATGTGGCAACGAGATGGTGAGCCAGCGCTGTTCGCGGAGCGTCTCCGTCAGGAGAAGGAGGGAAACCCTCCGCAGGTGACTGGCTCACCCCGAAGGGGTGAGCTAATAAGAACTCTCACTGGTCACAATGCGCCGATCTGGGTAGTCAAGTTTAGCCCAGATGGTCAGCTAATTGTTTCTGCAAGTATAGATGGTCTCATCAAAATTTGGACTGTTGACGGTACTTTACTCAAAACTTTGAAAGGTAAACTAGTAGGAGTATCGGCAGTAGCATTTAGTCCAGATAGTCAGATTTTTGTCACTGTGAGTCAAGATAATACACTGAAATTTTGGCGGCGGTCAGGTGAGTTGCTAAAAACTATACTTACTTCTACAAACAATACTCAAGTCACCTTTAGCCCACAAAGTAACACGATCGCCATGTCAAGCGAAGACAACACTGTTAAACTTTTGACTTCTGAAGGTACATTGTTAAAAACCTTTCCGGGTCATACTGGAGTTGTCACAGACGTCGCATTTAGTCCGGATGGTCAGATTATTGCCTCTTCTAGTCTGGACAAAACCATTAAATTAAGGCACATTAGCGGCTCAGAATTAGCTACGTTTAGAGGGCATAGTGCACCAGTGTGGGGGTTAGCTTGGAGTCCCGACGGCACCTACATTGCCTCAGCCGGTACTGACAGCGTTGTTAAACTCTGGCAAAGTCAGAACCCATTACTTTCAACCATCACTGCTCACGAAAATGGAATATATGCAGTCGATGTCAGTTCTGATAGTACCACAATTGCTACAGCAGGATCGGGTCAGGACAACACGGTTAAACTTTGGGATCGTCAAGGCAAGTTGCTGGCAACATTTGTGGGACATAAAAAGCTAGATTTATTAACTGAGGGGTGCAATCGCGTGCGGGATTATTTGAGAACGAATGCAGCAGTGGAAGAAGGCGATGCCTACGGCGCTGCTGACGCAGGACGCCATCTTTGCGATCGTTCATAAAAAATTGATATTACTGAGTTATGGTACTTTACAAAGAAAGGCAGAGGGCAGAGGGCAGAGGGCAGAAGGTAAAAATTATTAAAAATCATGCGCGGGGTGGGTTTAAAGCCCACCAAGATAATAAAAATGTATTTCGAGTAGAGTGCAACAAGAAATACGGCGTCCTTATTTCAATCCCACGTTTTTAAGCGTGAGTGCCTTCAGCATAGCTGCCTCCTGCCTTCTGCCTTCTGAAGCTGCTTGCTGTACCTATCAAGATAAACTGGCGATCGCTAACAACTCTTTTTTCTCCTACAAGTAATGAAAGAGCGTTAAATTCCTCAACTAACGAACCTCAGTAGCTTGTGCCAATCAGAACCTAACCAAGCTACTGTCTTATTTAGGTGGGGTTTAAGATAATCAATCACAGATGCAAGTCCAAGAGCCTTCGATGCATACTCAATAGCTCGCTCTAAAGCCTTACCTACCTCCGCTTTATCTGGTTGCGGTTTGTCTAATTCTTCTTCAGCATCAGCGAAAGCATGGCATTATTTGGGATCGCTTCGCTTGCTACATATACTCAATTGCAATTTCATAAATAAACATTGAGAATTAACGAGTTATAAAGTGCAGTGACTTCGCTCAGTACACATCTTAGTATTCGCTCGTTTCGGCTTCGCTCAACGAGCTGAAACGAAGTAACTACTTTCGCCACCGATTGAGCCAATCTAACTGACCAACCCAATCTGCTGCTTCTGCCTCAGATAACAGGCGATCTAATGCCGCAATCAAATCTGAAAGTGACCAACTATTCTGAGCAGCAAGGATAATACCGCCATGTTGAGGATACTGTTGTGCTAGAACAATAAAGTCTCTCACGTTGAAAGTAAAGATACTTCTGCCTTGAGCAGTTGAGCGTAATAATTGAGTTTCATCACTAGCATCCAAGGGCATCCAGTCATTTGGTGTACGAGTGACATCATGCCCTTTAGACACTAATGCTGAATGCAGCGATTTACTTGAGGTATCTGCATCCAGATGAAGCTTGAGTTTAACCATTGGCAATCTCTAAGGATTGCTCAGAAGCGATCGCCGCGTCAATCTGCCCCTTATTTACTGCATAAAAACTCAGAGCTTCTCTTACCTGTGCCTCAGTAAGCTCATACTCATTCTTCATCTGACTGGGACTCATACCCCATTTTTGGGAAGCGATCGCCACAGTCTGCACTCGAATTCCCGTCCCTTTGATGACTGGCACAAGTTGCCCATTTGCCCCCTGACGATAAGCAATTTGTGGAAAAGAAGCTTTGAGGGTACTTACTTTTTCTGTTACAGCCCACAGAATAAATTGGTCGAGGGAAATACCCTGAATCTGGGCTAATTGCTCAACTTCATGCTTCAACTGGTCAGGTAAATTTAGGGCATATGCTGTCATTTTCAGTTTTTAGTTTCTAGCTATAAAAACATCATATTCTAAATCTAGATCAGGACTTACGTAACTGTCACAGGCGATCAGCTTATATAAATGTCCTCATTGGAAAATAGCACGTCAAAATTGAGAAAGCACGACAGCAGTGAACACTAGACAAAAACATGAGTGTAACTATTCCCATACAAGCCATAGAACTCGCCCCCGGTAGTCAAATTGCCATTCATAACATGTCCTGGCTTGACTTCGAGCGACTTCTTGAAGACTTAGGAGAAAAACGCGAAACACGCGTCGCATACTATCTTGGAACCCTAGAAATCATGTCCCCGTTAGCACTTCACGAACGTCCCCATCGAATTATTGCTTACATTATCACGACAATTCTAGAAATTCAAGGACGCAACTGGGAAGATTTTGGCTCAACAACTTTCAAGCGTCCAGATATAGCTGGGGTTGAACCAGATACCTGCTTTTATATCCAGAATGCCAACTTAGTAAAAGGATGTACTCAAATGGATTTAACCGTATATCCTCCCTGTGATCTTGCTGTTGAATCAGATCTGAGTTCAAAAACAACCCTCAACGCCTACACATCTCTCGGCGTTCCCGAAGTCTGGATTTACAGCAACCATCAATTAACTATTTACATTCTCCAAGCTACCGGCTACGTGAAATCTTCCCTCAGTCCCACCTTTCCCAATTTACCCATAACCGAACTTATTCCTCAAATGGTGCAAAAAGCCATCAATGGCGGAACCAGTCAAATGTTACGAGAACTGAGAACTTTGTTAACAAAGAGGGGGGAAGGGGAGAATATATAAGATACAACTGAGAACTGATATAATGTAGCTTACAAACCCGACAAGCGCCCAGAAAATATCTCAACATAGAAGTTTAAGAGGAAGAAGAGCGAATGTCGTGGTTTGTAAAGATTGAAGAAGGTAAAGTTGACAAAAGTACTTTCGATCAATATGTACCAGCCCATAAAGCCTACGTACAAGAGTTAATTGCCAAAGGACATCAGGCAAAAACTGGGTATTGGCAGCAACGAGGAGGTGGTATGATGCTGTTTGAAGCGGCATCAATGGATGAAGCCGAAGCCATTGTGGCTGCCGATCCTTTGGTACAAAATGGTTGCGTCAACTATAAACTTTATGAATGGCGAATTTTAGTGGAATGATTTGAGTAGGGGCGGGTTTGCTCAAAACAACGTCTTCTCAAACACAAGATATTCCCAAACCCGCCCTGATAAAAGTGCAAAATCTAAAATTAACTCCCAATTCCTAAATTTGATGCTATGCTATTTTTAGACCTGGATCTACGCGACTGCAACGCCCAAATCTTGTCAGGACCGGAAGGTAGCAGCAACACGGGATGCTTGTAGTAGGCGTAGTCTCCGGGTCGCCTCATTTTAGGAGCGCAAGAGCGACAATGCCTGGTTTTGGAGATGTTGTTAAAAAAGCCTTTTACCTCGGTGTTGGGTTGGCGTCTTATGCGGGTGAGAAAGCAGGGGGGAGATTAGCCGAACTGCGATCGCAAGTCGAAAAGCTCGCAGACGAAATGGTTGCGCGGGGCGAAATGACAACAGAGGAAGGTCGGCGCTTTGTTGAAGATATGATGAAGCAAGCTCAACAGTCATCGCCACCAGGTGTAACGGTTGAGAAAACGCCATCCTCCGAACCTCGCCGCATTGAAATTTTAGAGGAAGAAGAACAGCCAAAAGCCAAAGAAGCACCACCAACAGAAAATGTAGATAGATTACGCACACAAGTGCAACAAATGCAAGAAGAGTTAAGAAGGCTACAGCGAGAACAAGGTTAGTTGGCAGGATCTGTAATTTATGTACAGGAACTAGGAGGGAAAAAATTTAAATAATTTATCACTCTTAACCAGCTGACAATGCATCAAGCTTTGTGTCATAAAATAAATTAATATATATATTTTTGTAAAATTAAAATTTAACTGGAGGGCTATGTCGGCTCCTCACTTATCAAAGGACGTTCCGGCGTACTAATTTTTATGGAAAAGTGGCAAAAAGATTTTTGGGAAGTTGTACAAGTAGTATCTGACGAAGTAGAGCGGTTCTTCCTGGGTATGGGTGAAATGGTTGATACCATTTTTGAGCTAACCGAAGAAATCACAGAACAAGTACAAGATTCAATTGCTACTGAGCTTGATCAATATTTGCATGACTTGGCTGAACCAATTTTAGAAGTTTACTGGGAACTGGAAGATGTTGTGGGAGATGACATGGATTTGGGTTTACCTTATTCAGTAGAAGCCACAGCCGAACAAAATTCTGCCTGCATTGGTTGTCGTCATTACCATGGTCAAGTCTACAGCGGAAACCTGTTAGTTTGTGGTATGCACCCTTATGGATGGGAAAGTGAGAGTTGCCCAGACTGGGAACAAGAAGATTTGTAAGGCAGTGAGGAATTAGGAGGCATTCAGAGTCGGGGAGAACCGCAGCATAACCCGTATAATAGTTCAGAGCAACAATGATTTGCACTCTACATAATTCTTAATGACGAAGTTATTAGGGCTTTTCTATTTGGAAAAATTTATGAGTAATTTTGTACCAGAAACGACATCCCAGTTAAGCCAAGAAATGAAGTATGGGGAACGGAACATTGCGGAGGGAGAATTATTCACATTTCCTAATCCGCGTGTGGGAAGGAAATATAACATTAACATTACCCTGCCAGAGTTTACCTGTAAATGTCCCTTTTCTGGCTATCCAGACTTTGCGACGATTCATATTACCTACGTCCCTAATGAAAGAGTCGTGGAATTGAAGGCAATAAAACTTTACATAAATAGTTACCGCGATCGCTACATTTCTCACGAGGAAGTTATCAATCAAATTTTAGATGATTTTGTTGTGGCAACCGATCCGTTAGAGGTGACTATCAAAGGAGATTTTTCACCTCGCGGTAATGTGCATACAGTGGTTGAGGTGCGTCATCAGAAGTAGGGGCGCTCCTGCAGGAGCGCCCCTACTGAGGTACGCAGATGTAGAGACGCTCCACCAAGTTGCTTCTCTACAATAGACAGTTCTCAGTTGTATCTCATACAAAACGGTAGCCCTCACCCAAATTTGGGAGAGGGGGTTTTGTTTGTAGTTGCGCTTCAGCGCTCTTAAGAGTTTGAGAGCGCTAAAGCGCACGGACAGATTCTTTCGGAGGGAAACCCTCGGACGTACTGTCCTCAACTACGAACCTATCTCTTATTTACAACTCATTGATCGAACATGATATTAGAGCTAAAAACCTAATTTCAAGGTAGGTTGGGGAGCCAGCGCTCTGGAGGAGGGAAACCCGTCTTCTCAGGAGCGGAGACGCTCCCCAACCTACAATTATCCTTAACTGAACCGTATTAATTTACAGTGGACGAGAAAGTTGAGATTCGTCGGGAATAAGAGATTTTTCCACAAGCGGCTGCTGGGAATGAAGGAGATCTAAAATTTCCAGCACTTCGCGTTCAAAAGCGACTTGGGCACGATTAGTTTTACCCCCGACATAAAGCTGCCCATCTTTTTGCAAAGCCCAAATTTGTGAGTGGGAGAAGTAACTCATAACGACACCCAGCATCAGTAAGGCAAACCCCAGGTAAACAATAGGTATTCCCGGATCGGCTTTAATTTGCAAGCCAGTGCTACCAACGACATCGAGAATTTTCAGTGTTACACCATTAACTTGAGTAGACATTCCCGAGCGAACAGTATCAACAAGCTTACCCGTGGAATCATAAATCAACACCATTCCTTGCAAGTCTTTTGCTAGCAAAGAGACACCCTGGCTTAAATCTGGTTTAGTGGGAATCCAAGTTCCCCAAATACGTCCTTTATCCTTAGTAGGAATTAACGCCATGGGTAGCTTGAAAATCGGACTGTTATTAACTTGAACGCGAACAGCAGAAATGCCCCAGTCAGTTTGGTAAAAAGTAACGCCATTATAACGCAGAGGTTGGTTGACGAAAATTGTTTTACGGTCAACCTCCTGTTGTTGATTATCCAAAACCGACATATCTGAGTAAAACTGATCGATTCCACCAGAAGGAGTGTAGTCTATCCAAAAACGATTGACTCGTACAGACCAATCTTTGACAATGTTCTTTGCGGCTAATGGACCTGCATCGACAATATTTCTCACTTGAAATGTGTCACCACTGGAAACCATTTCCTGAGCCATAAACCCAGTCATGACTCCCCAAATTGACCCCAGCAGAATAATTATGATACCTATATGAACTATAATTGGTCCAATACGTCCCACTATTCCCTTGCGGGCGTAGAGAGTATCATCTTTTTCTTGAAAAATTTTGTAGCGACGTTTTTGCAATAGAGGGGGAAGGGAATTCAGAGAATTAGTCTCTATTTCTGCACTCAAAGCTAACTTTTGAAATTGCCGGGGTTCGTCGTAATATTTCCAACGCCGGGAAGCTTTTAAGGCAGGAAGCTGACGGGTAAAGGAACAGGCGGTAATTGAAGTCCCAAACAATATCAGTAATGCCAAAAACCACCAAGTCTTGTAAACATGGTCTAAACCGACAATTAAGATAACTTTCCAGGTAAGGAAACCGAATAAGGCTGGATGCTCTGGGTAATTGGCTTTGTAAAATGCGAGATTTTGACTTTGCTCGATCACCGTACCGCTCACGCTAAAGAGTGCGATCGTCAGCAGTAGGACGATCGCCAAGCGCAAATCTGTGAGTACAGGCAAAAATTCCTGTTGTAAGAATTTCTTGGGTGCCGACAATATTGATTGGGAAACAGAATTTTCTATAGACATTAGTATTTCTAATCATAAGTAGAGTTTTCCTGACTGCATGTAGAGACAAAAAAATTTCTTGATCTCTACAAGGCTCCTAACCGCTTTGTGCTAAAAACTTCCTAGTGGAATCCGCGAAATCAGAGAAAACACACCAAATCCTACCAACAATGCACCACTCACTGGATTAATCCATCCAGACCAACGACGTAACTCGAGTATTTTTTTAATTGAAGCAGTAAACGTACCCGCCAGAATTAATGGTGCAACATAACCTGCCGTGTAAGAAAGCAATAAGACAGCGCCTAAAATTAAATCTTGAGTATGAGCAACCCAACCCAGCAAACTAGCTAAAACAGGGGTGCTGCAAGGAGAGGCGACGACACCGAAACTCAGCCCAATGAGATATGATCGCACTCCCGACGGTAATTCTTGAGAAATCCACTCAGTTCCTCCAGTCGCAGGTAATGGCAAGGGCAAGGCTTCCAGTAAGTTCAGCCCCATGAGAATTGCGATGACACTGACGATAATCGGTAAACCAATTCCTACTTGACCGTAGACTTTTCCGACAAAAGCTGCTATTATACCTAGCCCTGCTAATGTTGTGGCTAATCCCAAAGCAAACCAAGTCGATTGGGCAGCTGCTTGCAGGCGACTTTTAGCTTCATAACCGCCAATATAACCAATAGTAATAGGCAGCATGGACAGCATACAAGGCGTCAGGCTGGTAAGCAACCCAGCGAGGAAAATGATACCAACACTCAGCAAACTCAGGTGTGTGAGTTGGCTGGATACTAGAGCGTTGGCGAATTGTTCTAATTCGTAAAGTCGGGTTTGCAGGGTTTCAAGCATAAAGTAAATAGCGTGGGAAAGGCTTACTCTGCTTGCATTTTAGCTTAACTTATACTTTTCTTGGGGAACTGCTAGTTACCGCCTTGTTTCCCCGCTTCACCTTTCAAGGTTGCTAATCTTGAAAAGTGGGGGACATGCTGTTACCACTAGCATCAGTGAGAGAGGACTGTCAATTTCCTCTCCGTTGAATAAGTGTTCGCCACAGACTGGGCATTTCCAGTTTTGGTTTTTCGCTAGTAGCTTGCCGGATGGAAACCGATATGCTCAAATTCCTCCCATTTATAATGTCTTCCAGAAAATTTATTACATTCAAAGGGATTTTTCCTGTCTGGATTTTACAGTCCCCGTCTTTGACATGCGCACGTTTATCTCTGAACTTATGGACAATGGAGTTGATTTGTCCACAGTCAAAAACTTGGCAGGACACTCCGACATTGTCACCACCGTCCGCTACGACCGACGTGGCGAAGTTTCTAAGCGTCTTACCTTCTAATTTTTGCGTATGATTTTATTTCTCTTACAATCATTTATTTACGTAATAACCGTCATTGCCTAAGTTACATTTCTGTGAGTCTCTTTTTTTAGGCATATACAAGCGGTTACGAAAGAAAAATCGTTGATAATTAGGAGCATTCGTTGGCGCAAGTCTAGAGAGCGCATCTGCAACTCGTTCTAGAGCTTGCATTTGACGTTCTTGGATTTCTAGCTAAAGGTTAATTTGATATGGTGTCATGTTAATAAATAGAGAAAAAAGTAGGAATTGTTAAGTGGAACAAAGAACATAACTTAAACCTCACTTTCACCTCTTCGCTATGGTGCATCTGGTTCTCAAGAAGCGCTATATCTACGTCGGCGTTAGGTGTGACGCAGCTTGGTGAAGCGGCGGATTAGATATGCTGCAAGGAAAAAGAACGGTGCCCAGCTAACGAGGAAGAAAAAAAACGCTGGTGAAAACGAACCAGGCTGGTTGCCCAAGTATGGGCTGATAGCTGGATCGTCGCCCTTGGTTGCAATACCGATCACAGGTCCAAACCCCTGAAGCGCACCCCACCAACTGAATGCTGCCAAGCAGCTCATGCCAAAGCGATGTTGCGCCACAGCCGTCGCACGGTTATTATTTGGGGATGAGCTTGAGAGCGCAACAACGACAACAATGAGGACGAAGGTCCAGATCATCCACAGCGCACCAGTCCACGGATTAAGTCGCAAAGTGATAATGAGCGTGAGTGCTAGCCCGGTCGCGACAAGCAGGGCGGGCACCACCGTCACCGCCGGACCACCGAGCTGCCGACGGAATATACGTGGCGGCGTCACCTCTCGTAAAATGTAGAGGATGCACAGACCTACAAACAGGAAGCCCAAGCGTGCCGGATAAGAGCTGGGCATTGTGTAACCTGCGTATTTTGTATGGTTCTCTTTTACAAAAAAGCAGAGTCGAACCACGTCGATCACGATACCGGTGAGTGCCACGACGACCATCGACCAAGCGAAAAAGCGTCCGGAGCGCTCGTGCGATTTGCTGCCCTTTCTTGTGGTTATGGACACAATAGCTAAGATCGGTGCGATCGCCCCAGAGATGATGTGGAGCAACAGCATCGTCAAGAAGACATAGTTTGCTTGGGAGCTTCCGTAACTGACTGGCTTGTGAAGCAAAAACGTTGATTCCATTATTACTCCTATTCTGACTGCACGCGGTTACAGCGGTTACAAGTGAGACATTATTCGGTAATTTTACCAGTCTAACTTGCGACGGCTCTCAGCACAGGCAGTTAAGTGTATTTTGGATAAGCATGCCGACCAATAGCGCTCAGAGCAACTTGAAAAAGGCATTGAATTAAACCCACATTCCGCACCCTAACTGTCACAAAGGGGTTTTTACTGAATATTTTCTC
>JAQYWN010000200.1 GCA_029379265.1 Rhizonema sp. NSF051 | reverse complement strand
CTAGTACAACAAGGCAAAAGTAAAAAGTGAGCCAGCGCGGACGCCACATGCCTCTGTCGGGATACCCTCCTGTAGCAGTGGCTCGTCTTGGGGGTTTCCCCCATGAGCGACTGGTGTTAGCGCAGCGGTAGCGAGGAACGAGCGTCACCCCGAAGGGGTAAAAAGTAAAAAGAAAGAACACTTATTCTGTAAGCTTTTTACCTGTTTCAGATGGGTGGTTTATTTCCACCGATATGTACTAGCTGTCCAGAGTCTGTAGCAATGCTGTTTACGGTGTGTCGAGGGACAAATTATGGGCGTAGTTTGGATGGAGACGGTTGATAACGAAGGCGATCGCCTCTAGTTGTTGTATGCCATCAGATTAAAAAATGTATTCGCGATCAGGCGAAAAACCCTACCGTGCTCCCTAATCAGGCTGATGATGATTTGACACCGGAAAACTCGCAAATAGAGTGAAATGGGCAAAAACGGCAATGATATCCAGGATTAGGTAAAAATACTTGGCTGAAATGATTGTTTTGTTCCTGATACTTTTGTAAATCTTGCTGGTGCTTTTGCGCAATATGTGCTAGTTCTGATTCTATTGCGTCTAACTCACTCTGAGTAACGCTAATAACCTCAGATTTTTTACTAAGCTCCAAATTATAAAATGAGGCAACAGCTTGATAACTGGGATAAAGATAACGAGCTGCTAATAAATAAACTAATGCCTGTCGTTGGTCGAAAGGAGATTTCCCAGTTTTAAAATCTAAAATATGCAAAGTGCGATCAGACTCTATGAAAACACAATCCATAGCTGCATACAAGCGGAAGCGATAATTTTGCTGCTTAATCAAAATTGGTTTGGGAAAACCTTCATCGCCGCGAGTTAATAGGACGATTTGTTTATCCAAAAGCAATGGATCGTTATGATAATTTTGCAAAATTTGTCGTACCCGTTGCTGAACTTCTTCAGTTGAAGCGCTTAATTTCAGAATCTGTGCAACTTGTTCGACACCATCAGATCGATCCAACAGATATTTATTGTGATGAAACTCATAAACACCTTTTTGTGCCAGTAAACCAATACGCTGAGATGCACTAGCTGTTGCCGAAAGCGCTTTGACTTGCGGTTCGTGTTGCCGCGCTTTGATAAACCCCCGTCTCATTTGACAATGCCACCGTTGTTGGCTTGTTGCTGGGGCAACTAAAGACCAAAGGTGATAACTGGCGAAAGGTGATTCAGGAGTTGACATTGCTTGAAATTGGTAAAAGAGAATATTGGCGGCTACAGACACGAGTGCTGAAAGCTTCAAGTTTTATTTTTATCAATGAGAGAAATTGCTAAAAATAAGTGCTAGTAGTACTTACAGCGATAGACAACATAGTATTAATGGTAGGAAATGATTACCCATGGCTTGACTTTCCTAAGTGTGTGGAAAGTGACGCAAACAGTCGCAAATGACCTCAAAAAAACCTATACTGAAGACTCCAAGATTTGAGTAAAACTGAGAAAGTTTCGCTCGGGTGCTTGATATACAGTAGTAATTGGATGGAACGCCCATCACCCAAATTCTGTGAGGACGTTAATTACTGCTAGTCATATGCATCACCCTATTGTGGGATAAAGATATCTCTAACTATATTGATTCTGGCACTCCAAAAATTACTGATACTATTGTGGCAAATATTTAAGAGTAGATCGAACGCTCTAAGTTGAAAATAGGGAATGGGGATTGGGGTAACAAATATTTTCTCTCCCTTTGTTGTGACCAAAAAGTAAGTAGCAGGTAGGGTATGAGTTAGGTTTGGAGTAGTTACACGCCTTTTTATTTAAGAAAAAATATTTTTACGCGGGTACGAGGAGCAGCGTTCCTAGTTGAAGCTCAAACGCTTAGAAAAGAACGCTCATAAAATTTATTGGGGTTCCCAAATTACCCCATTACTTCATTAATACGGCGAACCCTGAGCTTGAAAAGAGGGAGAAAGCATATTTTCTGGCTTGAGAATATCTGTAGTTCATGGTGGCTGCCTCAAGCAAAACAAACAGCGATCGCTGATTAAATGAAAAACACTCGTGGTAGCTTAACCAGTATGCTATTTATTCTGCCCTAACACTGCTTTCTTCATGAGCGCGAAACTTTACCAGCAAATTCAGGAGTTTTACGATGCTTCCTCTAGTCTGTGGGAACAGATATGGGGTGAACACATGCACCACGGTTATTACGGTGTCGATGGTAAGCAAAAAAAAGACCGTCGGAGGGCGCAAATTGATTTAATTGAAGAACTCCTTAAGTGGTCGGGAGTATATTCAGAGGATGCGGAGAGTTTACCTTCTGCCTCTATCCTGGCGTCTCCGCATCAGTCTGAACAAATTCACCTACCTCGGTACGAAAATATTCTTGATGTGGGTTGTGGGATTGGTGGTAGTTCTCTATACTTAGCAGAAAAATTTCATGCTAGAGCAACGGGAATTACTTTGAGTCCAGTGCAAGCCGCTCGAGCCAAGGAACGCGCCCAAGAGTTGGGATTGAGTTCAAGGACTCATTTTCAAGTGGCAGATGCTCAAGCAATGCCTTTTACTGACAACTCTTTTGACTTGGTTTGGTCATTAGAAAGTGGTGAGCATATGCCAAATAAAATCCAATTTATACAGGAATGTTTGCGGGTGCTTAAACCTGGTGGAACGTTCATTATGGTAACTTGGTGTCATCGACCGATTGAGAATTTACCACTAACAGTAGATGAACAAAAGCACTTGCACGATATTTATCGAGTGTACTGTTTGCCTTACGTTATTTCTTTGCCGGAATATGAAGCGATCGCCCGTCAACTTGGATTGCAAAATGTTCGTACTGCCGATTGGTCAAAAGCTGTTGCACCTTTTTGGGATGTAGTGATTGATTCAGCGTTTACTCCTCAAGCAATTTGGGGTTTATTGTGTTCTGGTTGGAGTACGATTCAAGGGGCATTGTCTTTAGGCTTGATGCGTCGGGGTTACGAGAGCGGGTTGGTTCGATTTGGATTGTTGTGTGGAAATAAGTAAACCAAGTACACAGAGAGGCGAGGATGAGTCAAGTTTCGCAGGGTGGATTTCAGAGTAGTTGGCTTTATGCTTTGTGGAAGTTTTCCCGTCCACACACGATTATTGGAACGAGTTTGAGTGTTGTGGGGTTGTATTTAATTGCAATTTCCCTACTCCCCTCTACGCCACTTGCTTCAACGGGAACCTCTGCAACACAGTGGTTACCTTACTCCCCATTCTCTCTTTTAGGAGCATGGATTGCTTGTTTGTGTGGCAATGTTTATATAGTGGGGCTGAATCAATTAGAAGATGTGGCAATTGATAAGATTAATAAGCCTCATTTGCCGCTCGCTTCAGGAGAGTTTTCTTGGCAACAAGGGCAATTGATCGTAATCACAACTGGTGTTGTGGCGCTTGTTTTTGCATTGCTGCTAGGACCTTTTTTGTTTGGGATGGTCGGTATTAGTTTAGCAATTGGCACAGCTTATTCTTTACCGCCAATTCGCCTGAAGCGATTTCCTTTTTGGGCAGCACTGTGTATTTTTTCTGTACGTGGGGCAATTGTGAATTTAGGGTTGTTTTTGCACTTTAGTTGGGTTTTACAAGAAAACCAATCGATTCCGTTTGCCGTGTGGGTGCTGACGTTGTTTGTTTTAGTATTTACGTTTGCGATCGCGATTTTTAAAGATGTCCCAGATATGGAAGGGGATCTTTTGTACAATATCAAAACTTTTACCCTCCAACTTGGTAAGCAAACAGTTTTTAATCTCGCTCTTGGAGTATTAACTGTCTGTTATCTAGGAATGATTTTGGTTGGTACGCTTGGGCTAACTGAGGTAAATTCTATTTTCCTTGTGATCACTCATGTGGTTGTATTAGCCGGCATGTGGTGGCAAAGTAGGAAAGTTGACTTGCAAGATAAAAGCGCGATCATCAATTTTTATCAATTCATCTGGAAACTCTTTTTCCTCGAATATCTGATTTTTCCCACCGCCTGCCTTTTGAGCTAAGAACATGAGTTAGGAGGCAGGACGGTTCTCTTGAGCGATAATATATCTAGCACCAACCCACATATAGTAGTCCTAAATCATTCGTAAGCGCCAAGATCCCCGACTTCGCAGAAGTCGGGGATCTGAACAGCCACAGTTTATAACTCAAATAGGATTCCTATAGCGCCTCTTTAAAAGAATACATATAGCAGTCCTAAACCAGTTGTGAAATTCTCTCTATTTCTTTACAAGCGCATACAAGAGCGCGGGCAGTCGCCTCAACGGGAAAAACTATTATAATATCTAAGGAGTTAACAAGTTATGCTTTCTATTAAGATTTATTTACTATTAGCACAAAATAATCCTGAGTTCCAGATTTTAAGCGATGTACCTTTTGGTAATATTTTAGCGATCGCTACAGTTATTTCTAGTATTGCAATCCTTATTTATTTTGCCTGGAAAACTTTGAGAACATCCAACGCTTTTCAGAAAGGAGTGACTCTTTATCAGCAAGAAGATTACAAAGGTGCTGAAGCCGTTTTTCGTCAAGTCATTTCTTTCAACTCTACTAATGATATGGTTCACTTATTGTTGGGAGATGCTTTAAGGCAGCAAGGTAAATTAGAAGAAGCGATGCAACAATTTCAAGAAGTGATTCGCCGTGCACCAAAAAAGGTGGATGCTTATTTGCGCCTGTCAAGTGTGCTGATGCAGCAAGAACAGAAAGAGGAAGCAGTTGTTACCCTGCAACAAGCTTCAGACTTATTCCAAAAACAGCGGCAACCCCAAAAAGCCGAACAAATTCAGCAGTTATTAAGTAAGTTGAAGCAAAAAAACCGAGGCTAGGAAATCATTCATCTGCGCCGCTATGAAAGCAACGTCAAATTTTCCTTTGAACATGCGTGTAAAGACATGATATTTTTAGTGTCTATAGAGGTTATCGTTTGAGTCAAATATACGATACCCTCAAGATCGCCCTGACGGGCACCCTCTCCCAAACTTGGGAGAGGGCGAGATTGTATTGGATACAAGTGAGAAATAATATAGACATACGTGTTGTAGTTTCACTCATTTGCCAAACCTTTAATCACTTTTATTTATCAATTTGAAAATAAAAAATATTTGCATCTATCAAACAGAGTCTTTATAGTGAAGTTACCTACGTAGCATACAAAAGTCTGGAAGTTTGGGGGAGGGTGCAAATTGAACATTCTAGAGTTTTCGCTAATAGTGGGGTTTGGCTCTTTTTGTGCTGGATTTTTAGGAGCGCTCACAGGGTTAGGCGGTGGAGTAGTCATTGTTCCCTTCCTAACGGTGTTGTGCGGCGTGGATATTAAATACGCAATTGGTGCTTCCTTAGTATCTGTGATTGCTACATCTAGTGGAGCCGCATCTGCTTATGTTAAGGAAGGTTATACAAATTTGCGGCTAGGGATGTTTTTAGAAGTGGCGACAACGTTTGGCGCGATCGTCGGAGCAATTGTGGCAGGATGGGTATCTACTGGAGTGCTTGCTGTCATTGCTGGGATTGCTTTAATCTTCTCGGCATATCTATCCCACAAACCCTCACCCGAATATGCAGAAAATTTGCCACTAGATGCTCTGGCAACGCGGCTCAAGTTGAGTGGCACTTACCCAACTCCAATGGGAGAGCAGTGTTATAACGTGGTTGGTGTACCGTGGGGATTTGGACTGATGTTTGTGGCGGGCATACTTTCAGGATTGCTGGGTATTGGTTCTGGAGCGCTGAAAGTGCTAGCAATGGATCAACTCATGCGTATCCCATTTAAGGTTTCGACCACCACTAGCAATTTTATGATTGGGGTGACAGCAGCAGCGAGCGCTGGGATATACCTTAGTAGAGGTTATATCGATCCCGGATTGGCAATGCCAGTTATGTTAGGAGTACTATTTGGTGCGTTGTTAGGGACAAGGGTACTTGTTAAAGCTAAGGTGAAGTTTCTGAGAAATATTTTTAGCCTCGTCATCTTAGTGCTTGGGCTGGAAATGATTTATAAAGGGTTCTCTGGGAGGCTTTAGGTATGGTGCATCAACGTACATTTTCAGAGCGACGATTTGAGCAGTTTATTGGCAATCTGTTAAGAGTTGGAGTTTTCCTGGCTAGCACGCTGGTACTAATTGGTGGCATTTTTTACCTAATTAACCACGGTGGTGAGACTGTCAATTACCAGTTTTTTCACGGAGAACCAACAGAATTTCGCTCTCCACCAGAAGTGGCAACATCTGTTCTGTTAGGTCGTCGCCGTGGCTTGATTCAACTGGGATTACTGCTCCTGATTGCTACTCCAGTTATTCGGGTGGCTTGTTCTCTCTTAGCTTTTGTACGACAGCAAGATTACACCTACGCGATTATCACCCTGATTGTCCTGTTTGGGCTGGGATACAGTCTATTTAGTAGTTAGCTGTCAACTATCAGCATAAAAGTTATATTTATGCATACAAATATACATTTTTACCACTCATTGCAACTGCTAATTACTCACCATTTTTCAATAAATTGGTTATGACTTATGGAAATTTCAAATAAATCAGAATACGCACTTCTCGCTTTAATCGCACTAGCAAATAGCTATCCTAGTGGCGAATCGATGCAAATCAAACAAATTGCAGCATTACAAAAAATACCGAATCGATACTTAGATGAACTGCTGGCGACTTTAAGGCGCGGAGGTTTAATTAAAAGCATACGCGGAGCTAAAGGTGGATATGTTTTAGCACGAGAGCCGGAAAAGATTACCGTGCTAGATACTGTGAACTGTATAGAAGGGATAGACACTGATGTATCAAGTACGGATAAGAATACCACTCAAAAAACGTTAGAAATTAAAGTAATTGAGGAAACTTGGCTCGAAGCGTGTGAGGCGGCTCAAGGAGTTTGGCAAAAGTATACACTAAAAGACCTTTGTGAACGGCGAGCATCTCGACGGCAGATGGAACTGATGTACTACATCTAAATATTTAAAGAGAGGCGTAGAGACCTGAGAAAATATATTGAGATGTCTCAGTAGCTAACACCGTGCATCCCACTCCTTCTTCCTCCCACCTACCCCTCGCCAATAAAACTGTTTTGGTGACACGTTCGGTAGGGCAATCCAGTCAATTTACAGAACTTCTCACCTCATCAGGCGCAACTGTGATTGAAATGCCAACATTAGAAATTGGTCCGCCTTCGAGTTGGGACGCGTTGGATCATGCGATCGCTCATTTATCTGACTTTCACTGGTTAATTCTTACGAGCAGTAACGGCATAGACTATTTCTTTGAACGCCTGCTTGCACAAGGAAAGGATGCTCGTACTTTAACGAAAATTAAAATAGCTGTTGTTGGTGAGAAAACAGCCCAAAGTTTGAAAGAACACTCTCTCCAAGCAGACTTTATTCCCCCAGACTTTGTCGCCGACTCGCTAGTGGCGAACTTTCCTGAGGAATTAACAGGTAAAAAGGTGTTATTTCCTAGAGTGGAAAGTGGCGGACGGGAAGTTTTGCTGCAAGAATTCACTGCTAAAGGAGCAGAAGTAGTGGAGGTAGCTGCGTACCAATCTTACTGTCCTAGTAGCATCCCCCCAACGGCAGAGTTAGCACTTCAAAGTGGAATAGTGGACGTAGTTACCTTTGCTAGTTCCAAAACAGTACAATTTTTCTATCAAATCATAAAAAGGGTATTTTCTGAAAACTCTGAAGACACTGAGTCATTAATCGCAAATTTCTTAGAAGGAGTTTGTATCGCTTCCATTGGTCCTCAAACCTCTAAAACTTGTCGTTCCTTATTTGGACGTGTGGATTTGGAAGCTGAGGAATATACTTTAGAAGGATTGACTCAAGCACTGATTAAATGGTTTGTGGACGAGGACAAGGGAAACAACGAAGAATAATAATTACGCGCTGACTCCTGACTCTTAACACCTGACTTATAATGTCCCGCATTATCGGCTTAACTGGAGGGATTGCTACAGGCAAAACGACTGTTGCCAATTATTTGGCTAGTGCGTACAATTTGCCAATTTTGGATGCAGATCTTTATGCTAGGGATGCTGTCTCTAAAGATTCCCCTATTCTTCAAGCGATCGCCCAACGTTACGGTGAACGAATTTTACTTGCGGATGGCAACCTCAACCGTCAGCAACTAGGTGAGATCATCTTTCATAGTCTTGAGGAACGCAACTGGATAGATGGGTTGATTCATCCTTACGTGCGCGATCGCTTTCTCAATGCAATTGCCGCCTCACCTTCGCAGCAATTAGTGTTAGTCATCCCTTTACTCTTTGAAGCAGGAATGACTGACTTAGTCACAGAAATTTGGGTTGTACGTTGTTCCCCAGAACAACAAATGCAAAGATTAATACAACGTAATCACTTAACTAGAGAACAAGCGCTTCGTAGAATTAACAGTCAGTTACCTATCGAAGAGAAAGCATCTCTTGCTAACTTTGTGTTAAATAATACCTCGTCTCTAGAAGCACTGCTGAAACAGGTAGATGTTGCCTTATTGTGAAGACAGATCCCCGACAACTTTTACGAAGTCAGGGATCTTGTTTTTGACGTGTTCCCCTTTCTCACGGTTCGTAAACCAGAACTGGCAATCGTTTGAAGGCAGGAGTACCGGAACGGCGATCGGCATTAGTAGGGACGATCGCATTGACTTCGGGATAGAACATCAACGCTGCACCTTCCCTGATTGAACCATAGATAACTTCGACGTTTTCCATCTTCCCTACACTCCCTTGGACGGTAACACGTTCATGCTCTTTAATATCAACACTTTCCGCATCCGACTTATTCATCAGTATGCAGTTTCGGTGTGGCATTCCTCGAAACTTGTCTGCTTCCTTGTAAACTACAGTGTTGTGCTGAGAATAACTGCGTCCGGTTCCTAAAGCGAGGACAACTCCTTTTGTAGCAAAAGGCACATTAAAATCTTCTTTTGAAGGAAGCGTTAGCTGAGGCAGGGGAGTCACGAACATTGAAGCTTTACCAGACTTAGTTGGAAACTTTGGCTGGTGAAAGATTCGGTTAGAAATAGTAAACTCCTCTTTTGTCTCGTCAATTGTTGCCATTTGTTCAAAACCGGGGATGGTTTGAGCGATGAGTTGCCGGATATACTTCGTGTCTTGGAGTTTACGCCAGTTAACAGGAGAATCACCATGAATACGATGGGCAATTTCTGTTAAGAATTCCACTTCGGAGATCAATTCTGCATCCTCCTGCTTTAAGTGGGTATCGCCTTCGTCATTCAGCCGCACAAAATTATTCCCAGACTCGGTGGTTGTCTTGTGAGGATTCTCGAACCTTGCAAAGACAGGAATAATGATGGTGTTTTGTTGAGCGAGTCCGTGAAAATGCCCGAGATTCGGCTTTGTGGAAATGTAAAAAATTGTTTCAATCTTAGACAAAGCTCTGCTCGCTTGTGTTAAGTCTGGGTTTGCAGCATACAAGTTTCCCCCTAAACAGATAAGGGTATCGATTTTCCCCTGATCAGCAGCTTCGATGAGTGCGCGGGTATCATAACCCGGTACGCGGCTCAGAGGTCGCTGTAGGAGTTTTTCGAGGGCTTGGCGGATCTCTTCTTTGAGCCTAATTGTCACCCCCATTGAACCAAAGCCTTGAACGTTGGAATGTCCCCGAATCGGCATGGTTCCAGATCCAACTTTACCTGCATTACCTGTTAAGAGTGCTGTATTGGCGATGCTGAAAATATTGTCCACTCCATTTTCTTGCTGAGTGACTCCCATTGCCCAAGCGAAGACAACTCTTTGAGACTGGCCGATTATGCAAGCCGCTTGGTCAATAAACTCCTTAGACACACCGCAAACCTCTGTAATCTTCTCCCAAGAGGTGGCTTGAGCGTGTGCGATCGCCGCCTCCCATCCCAGAGTATGCTCCTTTATGTAAGAGTATTGAACCATGTCCTGTTCTATTAAGGACTTTTGAATACCAACAAACAGCGCGACATCGCTGCCCGGTATCGGTTGGAGATAAAGTGAGGAAATCTCAGAACCTGTGAGTAAAGATTTGATTGGATAAGCAGGAGAAGCAAACTTGACTAACCCGACTTCCACCATCGGATTGACGACGATGACTTTGCCCCCCCTTTCACGCAGTTGAATCAGTTCGTTCATCAAGCGTGGGTGATTGGCAGGAGCGTTGGAACCTATCAGTACAACACAGTCAGATTGTTTCAAATCCTCTAAGCTTACCATAGAAGTTCCAGAGCCGAACATTTCTTTCAAACCAACGGTGGAAGCCGCATGGCACAAATCAGAACAATCAGCTAGATTATTGGAACCGAGGGCGCGAATCAGCAGTTGCAGTAAATAAGCTGCTTCATTGGAAGAACGACCTGAACTATAGGAGGCTATGCATTCTGGTGATTTGCTGAATGAAGCTTCGGCAATTTGATAAATCTCTTCCCATGAAATTTTTTCATAATGCGATTTTCCTGCCCTAAGAATGACTGGGAAACTCAAACGACCTAATTTATCAGCCTGTTGAGAAGTCAGTTTCTTCAGTTCATCTAAACTATGCTTCGCGAAAAAGTGAATCGGTACTGGTTCAAGTAATTCGCTAGCGATCGCCTCAACACTCTTAGCGCAGCGTTGTAAAGTTTCGCCATCCTCATTTTTAAATCCTCCTTTCTGTCCTCCCGTTCCCCAAGCACAGGAAAGACAAGCACTCTTGTGAAACAATGTTTTCCACAGCAACAGCCCTTCAGGAGTCAGCGTTTTTTCTGCCCAATAACCAATAATCGGCATTCCCCCGCCCATACTTGGTTTGTGAGAGTCGCTATTGGGTTGGGAATCTTTTCTTATATCCTTAACCATCACTGCCTCATCTGTTTTTATTATCAAAATGGTGTGAAAACTTGAACTTTTTATAC
>JAQYWN010000199.1 GCA_029379265.1 Rhizonema sp. NSF051 | reverse complement strand
CCCCTGCACCCCCTGCCTGCCTCAACAGATTAATTTTCTTAACTGAACCGTATTGCCCTATAACCTGATTCTCTTGCCGCTTTTCTAGCTTTTTGAGCGTCTTCTAGCGCCTGAGAATAATTTCCTTGTTTAATCTCAACTTGAGCGCGGATATTAAGTGTCAGTGCTTCAAAGAATAATTGACGCTCATTAACCCCTAAATTACGAGATAAATTTAGAGTCTTGTTACCAAAACTAATTGCTTGTTGATAATCTCCTGTAGCGAGGTAAGTTCGACTAATACGCTCTAGTAAATAGGCTTCATTTGCACAGTCTCCCGTGATTTTGGAGATGTCTAATGCTTGCTGATAATAATTCAGGGCTTGTGGATAATCTTGCAACTTGCGATAGACGTCACCAATCAACGTTAGAGGATCAGTTTCTTTGTTGCGATCGCCAATATTTTTCCAGAGGGATAATGCTTGTCCATAAGTACGTAAACTCTCAGTATATGCGCCTAAAGATAAGTAAACATTACCGATAGTCACCAAAGTATTAGCTTCATCTGGACGAGCTTTAGTCTGACGTTGAATCTCTAAGGCTTGATTGAGGAAATTAATCGCTTCTTGTTTTTTACCTTGCTTATTTAAAATATCAGCAATATCGGTAAGTGTCTTTGCTTCTTCCGGCTTACCGCCCATTATTTGCCTTATTTTTAGTGCTTTTTGATATTCGGCAAGGGCTTTTTTATATTCTCCAATGTTGTAGTATCCTAGACTAGCAAGGTCTGATAAATTCTCTGCCTCAAACCTAATAAGCTCTTGCTTGCGCCATTTTTCAGCTTTTTGTTTGAAGTTTTCGATAAGATTGGTACGAGCTGCGTTAGAATTTGGAGTGGCTGATTGCTTCGACGAATTCTCGAAGTTCTCAATATTGGGAGTCTTTTTTATTGATGCTAATTTATCGGCACAAATTGAGCTATTTAACCCGACGTAAATCACATCGTACAGATTGTACTTGCGTGTATTTCTCTTAAATTCAGGATCGAGAGTATTAGCCTGCTTGATAGCATCAAAGCTTTGGTTAATTTCACCAGAAGTTAAGTAAAACAAAGCCATCCTATCGAGTGATTCAGCTTGTTTGACGATATCACCTTTTTCTCTCCAGAAAGCTATATCTTTGTTGTAATACTCAAGTGCTTTCTTTGGTTCACCTAATTTGCTACTGTAAATATGTGCAACTGTGCTGTAAGCGATAGATGGCAAGTCGAGACTTTTAGGAAAAAGTGATGGAATTTGCAGACGGATATCAATCGCCTTTTGATATTCTCCCATTTGGTCGTAGATCAAGCTAAGTGAAGTAGTGACTGCGCCCTCACATTCCTTATCGCCTAAAGCTTGACAAATAGGTAGCGCTTTCAAAGCATATTCCAAAGCTTTGGGATATTCACCCCGAAGCCAGTATCGTTTAGCAATTTCATCGAGAGCTAGGGCTTCTTTTTTGCGATCTTTTGCTAAACGCCAATATTTTAGAGCTTCTTCAAATTTAGGAATAATTTGAGTTAAGTAGGGTGCATTCTGTTTGGCTAATTGATAAGCTTCTGCTCGTGCTTTTTCGGCTGCTGCGCGGTTGGTGTCTAGGGTGTTGGTTTGGGTTGGGAGTTGAGGAGGTGGGGTTGAAGGTGTTGGTTTGGGATCGGCGTTGACTGAAGAAATGCAGAGGATAGAAGGCAGAAGACAGAAGGGAAGAATTTGTTTTATCTGAGTCAAACCGGATCTTAAGTCTCTAAATTTAAGGACAGATTTTGTTGATTTTGAATGATTTTTAGCCATTGGTGTACTTTCTCATTTAATATTTCATATTTATGTATAGTTCTGGATGAATGAGAGATATGCAAAAAATGTAAACTAAAGTAAGTTGGGTTTCGCGCTTTGCTCAACCCAACCTACAATTCTCCAAAACCTACGCAGTATTGAATGACACGCTTGTTTAGACCAAACTCACAAATTAGACAAAAGCTATGTCTTAAAGAAAACTCTAAGTCACCGCAATTCCCGCAGTTAGGCATCACCGTGCAAAAACCCCTAAGTTTTAAGTTTTAGGACTTACGCAGAAGAGATCCCCCAACCCCCTTAAAAAGGGGGCTCACACCAGAACTCACGGCGACTGGCGTGGGTTAGGGGGGATCGAGGTTTCAGGCTTCCAGTGCGTAAGTCCTAAGTTTTTAAAACTCGAAATTGTCAGTTACAAAAATGACGGCTCAAACCCTTATGATTTCTTCAATTTTCACAACTTGAAGCTTTGGTCGTTTGGTGAGCGTGTCAATCATCAATTAATAGAATATTTTATGATTAAGCCTTAAAATACAACTTCAATTTATAGTTCATAAATACTATTAACCGACAATTAGTTAAGTACTAATGAACTCGTGACAGTTAGGGTGCACGTGGGTGGGATAGATAGGATAATTATTCCTCTGCACTCTCCGTGATTCGCACTATATAAGGTAAATGCAAATTTTCATTGCCCATGTTCAAGTCGGCAACTTTTTCTGGCTCTATCTGTTGCAGCACACTTAATAAAGCAGTACTCTGATGCAATAACTCATCAACATCAATATCGCTGTAGATTGAGGGGTAACGTCGCAGACGATTGCTTCCTTCTCCTAGCAAAATAACTGCACCTCGCCAATTGCCGTTACCCAGATGATACAAAGCCACTGCAATTTGTAAGATACTTTGATAAAAAGTTTTTTCCGGCTCTGTTGCTTCGATCCACAGAGCCTCTAAGGTATCGTGGCAGGCATAGAACTGTCCTGTATTGAACTGTTCTATCCCCTGCCAAAACTCTTGAGGCACGTCTTCGCTCATCCCATAGTGTCCCGCACTTGTGTGATTGTTTCAAAAGAAATTTCTTGCTTGTCACCAGCAAACTCGTTGTCTGAGGTTAGAAACAGCATACAGTGGCAGTCATTACGTTCGCGCATGGGTACACAGGGGCAGTTCCAAAATGTGGCACTCACCTCTGCGCGTTTGTCTTCATAGTGGCGACAGGGACACAAAGGCGCTCCCAGTTCGTCTTTATGCTTGGCAAGTCCTTCAATCACAACTGCGGTAACAGAGGGTTCTGAACAAAAGTACGTTCCAGTACGCTTGGCATATTGTTCGGAAAAATGCCGCATTGCCTCTAAGCTTTTATCGCTTGATTTTGTGTTAGCTTGTGAAGAGGTCATAGGTTGTCGGCTACTCATAATTTAAATATTTCTTTGCATTGTACCTCACCTCTAGTGCGCTTTGTGTAGGGATAACTCTCCCATCTTGCATTTTTTGTAGGCGGAGAAAAATAGAAAGGTAGCAAGGTTTAGCAACACGCTCTCGGTTTACTACTAGCTTTGTGTCATCAATACAACGGTTTCTGCAATTGCAGTTGGAGTGGTTGTTGAGAGTCTAATACGATACCAGGGTAGTTTTTATTGACTACCACTTGTTCTTGTGGTAAAGAAACGTTTTGCCACAAGATCCAACGACTACCGCTAGGTAGGGAAGAGAGTGTGAGTTGATTTTGTGTCAGCCAAATTAAGGGATAGCCAGGGCGTGTATTCGTAGCTTCCTCTAGAGGAGTCGTTGCTGCTAAGGTTTCTTGAACAACGCGATCGCCCTTGACTAAACCCGTTGATGCTGTCCACAATTGCACCTGCATTGCACGATGTGCGTAAAAATATAGTGATGCTGCAGCGATCACAGCTTGTTCAAAGTCAATTTCATCCCAATTAGCAGTACTGTCAAGGGCGATAATAATATCTTGTCCCTCGGTAACCATTTCTAAATCTCGTACCCGTAATTCCCCATAGCGGGCACTAGTTCGCCAATGAATCAGACGCAAGGGATCTCCTGTACGGTAGGGACGAAGCGATCGCGTTAGCCCAACGGATGCTAGTTGCAAAGGTTTCCCCAGAGGATTGCCTCTAAGACTGTCTTGTTGTCCCATTTGATCCACTAGGGGACAGTTGGCGAGAGGTAAGACGCGGGGATAGACAATCGCCGTTGCAGCAGCAGAGTGCAAACGACGACACCAGAACAATCCCAGAGGCGCACCAGTTCCTAGCTCAACTTTATGCCACCGATAGACACCCCGTTTCTCGGTAGGGTGGTAGTATATCCATCTGTAACTGCCGCCTCTGGGAATTGTTTCTATTGATTTTTTTACTGGTTTACCTAAAACAAAGGGCAGTATATCCTCAACTTGAAGTAAACTGACAGATTGCTTTGTCCGGTTGAGGATTTCTACTTCAACTGCGAGATCGTCCCCAGCTGTCACAGGCTGGATCGGCAAGCGATTGATAACCAGACCCAAAAGCGATCGCGGTGGTAAGACAGCTGCTACACTCAGTAGGGCAAAACTCACGCCACTGATAACATATAGCCAGCCAGCCATGGTATTGATGCCAGCGCCTAAAAAGCAAATAGAAATACCCATTAGTACCCATCCACCGTATGCAGGGACACAAGCATGAGTTTCTAGCCAGTTGGTAATGCGTTTCATTTGTAACACAGAAAGAGAGTTGTTAGTTTTAGTCTTCACCAAAAGAATTAACGACTAACCACTAATTTTTGGTAATTACTCCCCGTCAACTACCCCGCCCTACTTCGTGAGGACGGGGCTTGCAGAAAACCAAGTTTAGGCTTGGCTCGTGATATGCAAGCGTAAGAGTTGGTTAGGGCATTGAGATTTAGTAGGGCTACACGTCTGAATATTTCCCTAGTTCAGCCCCCTGTATTGCTCGCTTGCGAACGAGAGACAAGCCTACTAGATTGCCCAGAGGGACGAACCATTGGTTCAAATACAATTCGTTGGATTATCTCCATGAATCAAGCTTCAAGAGTACCAGTAGTAGACGAACGCGGAAAGCCACTAATGCCCACAACACCAGCTAGGGCAAGAAAGTGGATAGTACTAGGAAAAGCAACGGGTAAACGTAATAAATTAGGCGTTTTCTATGTACAGCTTACCGATCAACCATCCGGTTATAAAACGCAACCAATAATTGCTGGAACAGATAGAGGAAAATGCTTCACCGGAATTGCGTTTCAAACAAAGTTAGCAACTGTCATCTTATTCCATGTTTGTTTGCCAGGATTTTACAAATCTAAAAACCTCGGCAAAAAGAATCAAACTTTGGATCGTCAATCTGTAACAGGCAAGATGGACAAAAGATCCGAGTTAAGACGCACTCGTCGGGGGCAAAGAATAGATCGCTCTAAGGCGTTTAGTCAACGTAACCACAGAGAGAAACGTTTCAATAACAGACGCAAAAAGAAAATTCCTCCAAGTATTTTGTCTAACCGACTAATGGAACTAAGAATTTTGCGGGAAATGTCTTCAATCTTACCAATAACAGAGATTAGGGATGAAGCTTGTGGAGGCGACACTAAGAAGAATGGTAAAGGAATTTCACCTGTAGCCGTGGGACAGGAATGGTTTAGATCTGAAGCATCGAAGATTGCGCCTATTGTAACCGTTGATTCGTTCGATACAGGTAAATACCGTGATCATTTAGGGCTTGTCAAGGATAAAAACAATAAATCAAAACAGACTCCCGAAACTCATGCAAATGATGCAATATCTATTGCTGCATCCCATTTCATACAATACAGATCATTCAATACCTCCTCTACTCACGGACATGAGTGGGTAGGAGAATGTACGGTTACACTTTCACCGTTTATTGTGTTAACTCGACCCAAATTATTCCGACGCAAACTCTACCAAGAAAATTATTCTAAGGGTGGCGTTCTTAAGCGTCTCGGTGGAACTATTACACCTTTTGGCTTTAGAAGTGGCGATTACGTTCAAACATCTCGGAAAGGTGAAATTATTCGAGGATGGATAGGTGGCTGGACTGATACTAAAAAACAAAAAAATGTATCGGTATATGATCATAATTGGTCACGAGTTGGACAATTTGATCCTAAAAATGTTCGGTTACTCAAAAGGAGTTCCAGGTTATGCGTAAACCGATAAAAGATGGGAAAATTTGTCGTTGTCCTCCTTCCTCTTTTGGCTGTGCCAAAGATGCGGTCAAAGGACGCGACAAATTTTCCTCGCCATTCCTCCCCTTCTTCTTAAGGAGGGGAGGAATGGCTGGATTCTTTGAAGAGTTGAAAAAGTCAAGCGATTTACGGTTGGTAGGTGCTGATCGCGTTGTCTTCTGGTATAACCACATAAAGGAAGTACGGTTAATCCCCTCCAGAGAAATTATTGTTAAGTTAAGTTAAAAGAGTCTGAACCATGACTTTTTTTCCTAAAACCTTTTTCCTCAAATTAGGAGGAAAGTTTTTGAGTTTCCATGAAAAGTAACTGGAATCGTGAAAAAAAGAACTTTTATTGTCGGACTTGCACTTTTATCTTTCATTATGCTAATGGCTGCTTCTATACAGAGTTCTGATAAAATCAAAGAACTCTATGTTTTCGGCGATAGCCTTTCGGATACAGGTAACGTATTTCGCGCTACAGGTGGAACACATCCCCCCAGCCCTCCCTACTTTCAAGGGCGTTATTCTAATGGTTTGGTTTGGGTAGAATATCTTGCCTCGATGCTGGAGTTAAATCTTAAACCAAATACTAACTTCGGCTATGGTGGTGCGACTACAGGCGAAGTTAGTATTAATGGAGTCCCAGGCTTGTTAGCGCAAGTGAATAGCTATACAAAAGCTGATCACAAGGCAAATCCAAATGCTCTTTATATTCTCTGGGCAGGTGCTAATGATTATCTTTATGGTGCGGCTAATCCGACGCAATCAATCGAAGATTTATTGAGGGCAGTCGAGTCTCTCGTCAAGGTAGGTGCTGAAAAAATTCTGGTTGCTAACTTACCGGATTTGGGTAAAGTTCCAGCCACAAGTCATCATCCCAATGCCAATATTCTTACTTCCTTGACGATCGCCCATAATCTCAGCTTGGCAAAATCCCTTGATATTATAAACCAAAAGTTAGATTCTCACACCCAAATTATCAAATTTGATGTGAATTCTCTCTATCGGGAAGCGATTACAAATCCAGAGAAATTTGGTTTGACTAATGTGACTACTGCTTGTCTCGACAATCTTACTACCTGTGATCGTCCAGAGAAGTTTTTGTTCTGGGACGGTATTCATCCGACAACTACTGCTCATCGGGTATTAGCAGAAGCAGCGTTTAAGGGACTTTTCATTTCTTCGAGTCCCTGATTCTAATACGCGATGCCTACGGCGGGCAAAGCCATCGCAAACCACGACTTCTCTCATTTAGCAACCTCATCGAAATTCACGTTCTCCCTTGCAATTCGCAAATACCATTTTTCTTTTTGACTTATTAATTTGGAACAGTTTCGTTCAATACTGAAGCGAAGCCTCCTTGTTTACGTAGTACGTCTTTTTTGATACTTATCAGTTTGACGACTATGCAAAGTGCTGTCCCCTTGAGTAATTCCTTTCCTCAGAATTAGCAAGGCACATGGAGCGGCACAATGTCCAATCGCCCTGTACAAGGGCAGTCTCAAACTGTACCAATGACACTGCGAATTCAGCCAATGTCTAACAATCCTAAGCGTTACAGTTGGCAAATCACTTACGGAGCAATTCCCATTTTTTCAATGTTCTTGCAACCATATTGGATAATTGATATAAATAAATTGATTGACAAAAATATCCTCGGAAAAAGACCATGTCTAAAAACACAGTTAAAGCATTGGACGAGAAAATGGTACCATTCTTCGCCCGCTTTTTGGAAGAACAAGCATCTCAACAGTCAGATGATGATAAGGATAAGGATAAGTCAGATGTTCCTCCTCCCTACACTTTCAAGTTTCCTTCTGATTGGGAAGATCGTTAAATTAGCGTATTCTTCTACTAAAATCAAAGCAGCTGCAGTTATTACATAACTGAGAAATACTTCTTAAAGCGTGATCGTTACCATTTTAAAGGTGAAATTAAATGGTAACGATTATGCTTTATCAATAAAAAAAGTTTTGACCATTGGATAATTGATTTTTTGGTAGTTTTTAACTTCTACCTGTTAAAACGCTCAAAGAAAATGTTTTATGGGCCTGTTGCGTGACGTTGTATTATTAATCACTCACAGTGGTGATTTCTTCACAATAGATAGAGTAGCAGAAGCCTTGTCAAAAAAAGGGGCGCAACCATTCCGCCTCGACACTGATAAGTTTCCGCTAGAAGTCCAAGTGACAGCACGCTTTGACAAATCCAAAAGCTATCACACGTTGGAGTATGCCACGCACTCTATCAGTACAGAGCAGGTGCAAGCTGTTTGGATGCGACGCATTTGGGAACCAGATCTGAGTAAAGAATTGGCTCCACAGTTCCGAGAAGCCTGCGTCAGAGAATCACAAGCGACAATAGAAGGTTTTTGGGACAGCCTTAGAGAAGCTCGTTGGGTAGATAATTTGGAGCGAATAAATGTTGCAAACAATAAGCTACTCCAACTGCGGGTTGCGTCTCTTGTAGGTTTTGTCATCCCCCAGACTCTGATTACTAACAAAGCTGAGTCAGCACGGGAGTTTTTCCAACAAGTCAACGGAAAAATGGTGAGCAAGCTATTAACTGCTCTTTCTCGGAGTATGGAAGCCACCTCTTTCTTCCTTTACACCAGCACTGTTAAAGAGGAAGACTTACTTGATGCTGAGTCACTGCGCTATTGCCCAATGGTTTTTCAAGAGCAAATTCCTAAGCAGTCGGAATTGCGGGTAGTGTATGTGAATGGAAATGTATTTGTAGGGGCGCTAGATGCAGATGTTTATGCAGGAGCCGTTGATTGGCGTAAACCAGGAGTTGAGGTTGGCGCATGGCAACACTATAAACTTCCTGATGAAGTCGTTAACCGTCTCAAAACCTTTATGGGGAAACTTGGGCTTTTGTTTGGAGCTTTAGATTTCATCGTCACACCATCAGGAGAATATGTCTTTTTGGAAATTAATCCCATAGGAGAGTGGGGAATGCTTGAGAAAGATTTAGACTTGCCGATTTCTAGTGCGATCGCAGATGCCTTGATTTCTTAGATGGTTCCCTAGTTAAACATCCAAAACACCGGATTTACTATGTGGGTGGTTGGTAGGAATCGCCTACCAAGAAAGATCCACAGAGAAAGACGATTAGTTTGCACAATTTCAAGACTGGCAAACGACTTACAACAGAACGCTATCCCTACTGATTATAAGTTTTAAGTTTATGACAGTTTTAATCATTACTTTTAGTAAAGACAACGAGAGTATTCCTCTAACAATAAAAGCAATTGAGGCTCAAGGAGGAAAAGCATTTCGTTTTGACACAGACAGATTTCCCACCGAAGTGCAGCTAGATGTTTACCAGGGCGAACAAAAGCGGATCATTATTACTGATGGCGATCAGAAGCTCGATTTGAGTGAGGTATCCTCAGTTTGGTATCGAAGGATGCGCTACGGGCAAAAAATCCCTGACTTAATGGACAAGCAGCTTAGAGATGCCTCAATTGAGGAAACTCGCCGTACTGTTAGGGGTATGATTGCCAGCCTTAAAGGATTCCACTTCGACAAAATGTCAAATGTCGATCTAACCAATAATAAGCAATTACAGCTGCAAGTCGCAAGAGAGGTTGGTCTTCTGACTCCGCGTACCCTGACTTCAAACAATCCAGAGGCAGTGAAGCAATTTGCCCAAGAGTGTCACGAGCAAGGTATTATTACAAAAATGGTTTCTTCCTTTGCCATCTTTGGTGAGCAGGGGGAAGAGTTCGTTGTTTTCACCAATCCAATTACAGATGATGATCTGAAGAATCTTGAAGGACTGCGTTTGTGTCCAATGACGTTTCAAGAAAACGTGCCAAAGGCGTTGGAGTTACGGACGACTATTGTCGGACACCGTGTATTTACTGCTGCAGTAGATTCCCAGCAGTTGGAAGGAGCTACTTACGACTGGCGCAAAGAGGGTAGGGCATTGAATAACGCTTGGAAACCCTATGATTTACCAGAAGATGTTGAGAAAAAGCTTCTCAAATTGATGGCTTATTTTGGCTTAAACTATGGAGCGATTGATATTATTGTCACACCAGATAATCGGCACATATTCCTGGAAATTAACCCAGTTGGGGAATTTTTCTGGCTGGAGTTATTTTCACCACACTTCCCAATTTCTCAAGCAATTGCGGAAATTCTACTCACTACTAAAAATTAGAAATTAAGGACTGAAGACTGACAGAAATATCAAGTCTGCTTAAAGACTTATCATAAAGACGGTATTCTGGTATTGAAAGCAGTTTTACTGGGAAATGAGGATTTCAGAGTTTTGCACTTCTCTCCTTTTTTATCACTAATCAACCTCTCATACCTTTGTTGTGGCAACTATATTTTTAAAATATGCAAACTCAAGTTGTTCGTGATCAAACCATAAAGAATCCTTTTTCGGTTTTGACTCAATTTTGGCAGGATGTCAGAGTAGTTGCTCAACCTTACTGGTATCCAACAGATGCGGGGGGAAGAGCATTTTCAGATGTGATTCGTTCATGGGGAATGCTCGCTCTATTGATATTTTTAATAACCGCTCTTATAGGCGTAAGCGCTTTTAGTAGCTTCTGGAATCGTTATGTGCTTGATATCGTCATTGAAGAGCGAGACCTTTCTAAGTATCTCAGTACGTTATGGCTTTCCACTCTTACTATTATCTTAACAGTAATCTTAGTAGCCTTTTCTAGATATATCAGAAAAAAAATTGCGATAGATTGGTACAAATGGCTGAATAATTATATTTTAGAAAAATATTTAAGCAAGCAAGCCTATTATAAAATAAACTTTCAATCTGATATTGATAACCCTGATCAACGAATATCCCAAGAAATTGAACCGATTACCAGCAGTGCTTTGAGATTTTTGACTACTTTCCAAGAAAAAGTGCTGGAAATTATCACTTTTTTAATTATTCTTTGGAC
>JAQYWN010000198.1 GCA_029379265.1 Rhizonema sp. NSF051 | reverse complement strand
CATTTGATGCAGTGACAATACGTTGTCCATCTGAGCTAAAAGAAGCGCTGTTAACCTTGCCTTGATGTCCGGTGAGTACTGCTAGCGGCTTGTCTGACAAATCCCAAGCTTGGACAGTGTTGTCAGATGATATCGTGCCGATACGCTGTCCGTTTTGGCTGAAACTGATATTATTGACAACGCCTTGATGCCCTGGAACTAATGCCAGCTGCAAGCCAGACTGCCACATCCGGGCAGCTTTATCTTGTGATGCCGTGACGATGCGCTGTCCATCGGAGTTAAAAGTTGCTCTACTTGCAGGAGCCTGATGCTCTGGAAGTACAGCGAGCTGTTTGCCGGATAAATCCCACACTCGAGCGGTTTTGTCAACAGATGCCGTGACAATTTGCTGTCCATTTGGGCTAAAACTCGCATTGCTAACAGGAGATCGATGCCCTTTGAGGACGGAGATCTGCTTACCAGATAAATCCCAAACCCGAGCGGTTTTGTCAAAAGATGCCGTGACGATGTGCTGTCCATCTGGACTAAAACTCGCACTGCTGACAGTGTTCTGATGGCCACGAATTACCGCTAACTGATTGCCGAGCTTGTCCCACACTCGAGCAGTTTTGTCCTGTGATGCCGTGACAATGCGTTGTCCATCCGGGCTAAAGCTCGCACAAAAGACATTACTTTGATGTCCACTAAGCACTGCTAATTGCAAACCCTTCATATCCCATACTCTGGCGGTTTTGTCAAGTGATGCCGTAACAATCTGCTGTCCATCGAGGCTAAAACTCGCATTATTCACTGAATCTTGATGCCCCTTGAGAACTGCAAGCTCTTTGCCTTTCAAATCCCACACCCGAGCAGTTTTGTCAACAGATGTCGTGACAATGTGCTGTCCATCAGGGCTAAAAGAAGCACTGTTGAGAGAATCTTGATGCCCTCGAAGTACCGCTATCTGCTTGCCTTTCAAATCCCAGACTCGAGCGGTTTTGTCAACAGATGCAACCGTGACGATATAGTGTTGATCACGGCTAAAAGAAGCAGCGATTACATCGTTCTGATGTCCAAGGATTTGATTCCGTTCATAGATGTTGTCGAGAATTTTTTGTAAAGCTAGGATGGGGCTAACTGCTGGATACTCTTCCGGTGAACGTCCATCTTTCACTATTTGTTGCAACTTTTGTCCCGCATTCATCGCCGACAGCAACGCTTCGAGTTGTCGGAACTCAAACATCCGTAAAGCCGCATCTCCTGCTTGTTCCAGCTTTGTGCCTTCCCTTGCTTCCGATGCTTGTTTCGTCGCAATACCTGCCATTAACCCGGCAATGACTGCCATGACTACGGACAACACCAAGATTGTCGATCCGAGGCGAATCTGCTTCCAGGCTTTTCGTTGTGCCTTAGTTAATGTCTGATTGGCTTGAGATAATATTCGACTCTCTTGTTCTTTGAAGAATAAAGCTCTCTCTTGACTGGCTGATAAGAACTGATAATCCAGGTTGCTTAGATTTTTACCAGTTGCCCATAACAGAGCATCCTGCAACGCATGTCCCCGCAACAGACGTGATTCATCATGACAACCAGAATCTTCCCAAGCTGCCAATGCTTGTGCAAAAGGACGCAGATCCGTCAGTGCCTTGTCAATCCAACTTTGGTCAAAAACTGCTCGATAAATGCGATTATAAACTTTTAGCTTCCCTTCACTTCTGACTACCAACCCCGATAGCCGTAACTGAATTTGCTCGAGGCTGTTATCGGCTAAGACTTCTTCATGTTGCCACACTTGCTCATACAGTCCTAATAGCCGACCTGTATCCTGCCCATCACTACGCAATATCCGGTTGCGAATCGTCTTTAAATGCTCTGGTTCGTCTTGTGCCTGCCAGTTAGATATAACTTTGGAGTGTACTAACTCTGAAACCCATTCTTCAACTCTGTCTTCTGGAATCTCCGATTCAGTCGTTTGGATTAGTTGGCAAATTTTCTGCGTGAGAAACGGCTGACCTCCCGTCCAGTCTAACACCGCTTGCAGCACCTCTGTAGCTTTGCTGGTTTTGTCCGCCAATCCTTCCGCTAGCGGTTGGGCTGAGGGTAGCTCAAAACCACCCAATTTAATTGCTCTACCAATATTAAAAGCTGTGCGTTGCCTGTCTTTGATTAAATCTGACGGAGTTGCCACCCCAAGTAATGCAAAAGTCAGTCGTCGATACTCAGGTAGATCTGCCCGACTGTTATAACATTCACGGATCACCGCAAACAAGTCATCAATGTCAAATCCCAGGCTGAGAACACTGTCGATTTCATCAACAAAAATCACAATGTTTGTCGAAATTAACTTCAGAATTACTGTTTCAATAAAGTTGCTCAATTTGTTGACAGGAGACAGCAAATTCTGACTGAACCACCAAGCGTTTAAATCAAAGCTCTCATAAAGATTTAAACTGTTGATGATACTATCCATCATTCCGGCATACCATTGCTCTTGAGTGATATCAACCGTCCCTATGGCTGTCAGATCTACTGCCGCGCAGGCAACACCTTCTGCTTGCAATCTTTGCATCGTTCGCACTCGCAGGCTCGATTTCCCCATCTGTCGTGAGTTGAGTACGTAACAGAAATCCCCCGCTTTTAATCCTTCATACAGTTCAATGTCTGCTTCTCTTTCGACATACGTTAGGGCATCTACTGGCAAACTACCCCCCACTTGGTATTGGTAGGCGCTAGCTGGTAAGGAGTTAGGAAGTGAGATATTATTCTTCATTTACCTACCCCACTCTCAAGCGATCGCCGAAATAATTACGATACATGTCACACAAGGGGATCACATCATTGCCCTGAAATTTTACCAACCCCATACTACGTAACTTGAACGACATACCAGTCTCTATTCTTACACCTTTAGGAGATGCTATAACTTGTTTGAACGCAGTCATTAAATCTGTGTCCTCTTGCAAGTTTGATAGGTGGCGACGCAGGTAGTCATTATACATTCCGTCTTCATTAGATGCCGTTTCTAATACTTGTTTTAAAGTCATTCGTCCACGGGCAATTTCGTAGAGTGCCCGCCTGACTAAATAGGGCTGTCCTCCCAGCATTGCCATGAGTTGTTTGACCTGCGTTTGAGTCCAATTCAGATTGTACCGTTTCACCAAGTCTCCCACTTGTGATTCGCTCAATTCTGGTAACTCAATTGGTAATCCCACATTAAACGGTGATTGATTAATATTTAGAGGGATATAAACTTCTTTGGAATGCACAATCACTAATCTAAGTCTTTTCCATACTGCCTCGTTTTTTGACTTTTCATGCCAAGCTCGTAACAATCCAAAAAAGTCAGTGGCAATTTTAGCATGTTGAAAAACCTGATCAACGTCATCCAACCCCAAAACCAATGGGCCATCTATTTCTGATAAAAGATATCTTTGAAAGTAGTTTGTACAGTTGTTTTTGCTACCCAGAAAGCCCTGCCAATAATCATTTAGCTTCTGAGTTAGATTTAATTCTTGAGTAATACTGCCGCTGAACCACTGTAAGAATTTATCTAGATCTGTGAAAAATTCAGCGTCTGCATAATGGAAGTTTAAGGATGCAGTTTTACAGCCCCGTTGACTTGCTTGATCAAGAATTCTGAGCAAAAGAGAAGTTTTGCCCATCTGTCGGGGAGCTTTGATGCGAATTAGTGATCCCGCTTTGACAATCGTCTCATAACAGTCATTCTCAATAGTTGGGCGTTCTACATAAAAAGCTGAGTCATCCGACGCAATTGGTCCTTCCGGTCGCTCCAAAAAGGCGGCTTGGTTTGCGATAATTTTAGGTTGCTGAAAATTGATTGGTTGAGAATTGATTGGTTGAAAATTAATTGGTTGAGAATTGGTTGGTTGAGAATTACTTGGTTTATTTAGAACAGACGGCTGCCAGAGGGCTTGGAAAATCCGTTTGAAAGGTGAAGTTAGATTGGGCTGCAGTTCTGGTAGCGGGCAAGATTCTGGTATTGGGCTCGATTCTGGTATTGGGCTCGATTTTGATATTGGGCTCGATTCTGGTGGTATTGGAATGATGGTTGGTGTTTCGTGAAAGTTAATAACTTGGCGGATAGCTGCCAGAGCAACTGTTGCATCTTGATAACGTTGACGATAGTCGTAACGCACCATCGTGTCTAAAACTTCTGCAAAGCTTCGGCTAACTTGCACGTTATTCTTAAATAAAGCACAGGAAAACTCCCCACTGTAGGGATCTCGTGGAAACTGTTGCGGGTATAACCCGGTTATTGCTTGAAGGCCGAGAATTCCGACTGCATAAACATCACTGCTGAAATGTGGATACGAAGATTGTTGTTCGCTTGGCATATAGCCTGGAGTGCCAATTGCTACTGTCGATCTTGATTGCCCCAAATCCTCAATTTTCAAAGTACTAATTTCCTTTACTGCTCCAAAGTCAATCAGCACGATCAAATTATCTTTTCGCCGACGCCTTAAATTCTCTGGTTTGATATCTCGATGAATCACGTTGTTTTGATGAACAAATGCCAAAACTTCCAATATTTCTGGCAAAAGTTTCAAAACTTCACTCTCACGCCAGGGCATACCTGGTATTATTTCTTTAATGAGATCGTGTCCGTCAATGAATTCTTGAACTAAATAAAATTCCTCATTTTCCTCGAAATGAGCGAAGAGTCTGGGAATTTGGTCATGGTGACCAAGCCGATACAGACTTTGTGCTTCCCTCTCGAACAGCCTTTCGGCAACTGGTACAATTTGAGGAGCGAGGTTATTTGGTTTAAACTGTTTGACAACACACTCTGGTTTTCCTGGTAAATCTGAATCTACAGCCAGGTAAGTGTGTCCAAATCCCCCACTTCCCAAAAGTTTGACAATCTTGTAACGATTCCGCAGCGTTCTCCCAATCAGAGGGTTTTGGCTCATCATGCAGCGCATCCTACCTGCTATATTGCTAATCAGTTAGAGTACGTTCGTATTGGCTTTCAAACAATTTTTTAGTTGCTTGATATTACTCACTCATATAGATACTCTTTCGAGCATCCCCATTCCTAAAATCTCTATAGTAATTTTTAGAAAAGAGTATGAGTGAAGCTGGAAAAAGATACTAAGAAACATATCCAAGTATAACCTAGTTCGCTTCGGTGAACACTAACTCAACTTGTTAGGAAATCCATAGTAAATTAGTATAATTCGTCAAAAGTAATTGGTAATTTTTAAAGAAACGCTACCTTGCAGCGCATTCCTGGGGATGGGATGAGATTGATGCCGTTGGGTTTCTTTTCGAGGTCATTAGTCACTAATATTACAATTGTAAAAAGGACGGCTGACAACTGACTTCTGAAACGAGCGCGTTCGGGAGTAGTGCATAGGCGAATCTTGGTCTATACCTACTTTTTTTGAAAAAAAAAGATCATGTGGGAGTCATGATCATCAATGTCCCACATGATCTTTTGCGTCATTGTCTACTTAAGCCGGAATGTAAGCCCCTGAGGGAATTGGCACAGGTTGAGGAGTTGCTAAGCAAGTTCCCTGTCTGTACCAAATACTATCAACCTCGAAAGCCTCGAATTGGGTTGTCAGGATTGCCCAAGTTTGCTCGTTTAATCCGCCAGAGTAAGTCCAAGTGAATCTACTCTCGTGGCTCAGTCGTTGTTCTAGTTCTGCTAAGACTTCAGGAAGCCAAAATCGGGTCATAACCCTTTGAGTAGCAACCTCCGGAGGAGTCTGTAACATCTCAACCATTGGCTGGTTAACAATGATTTGCTTGTAGTTATCTTGTCTGACGATACTAACCGGAAGGTTGTTTTCGGCTGCTGCAACCATTCGGCGCAACAATCCGACTGGTAGATGTAACTGAGAGCAAAAAACCGCACCGTCAAAAGCTAAGAGGCGATCAGCCATTTCGGCTGGTTGAGGCATTTCAGAAGATGCCATCCACCCGTAAAACTCGATTGGTCGCTTACAGCCTCTCCACCCTATTCGCACTTTCCCCTTAATTTTTGCTGCAGTTTCGCTAAGAGCATCTCCACTACTTTGGGCAAGGTTAGTAGCATCTTGCTTTGTCGGGGCACGGATAGAAACTCCCTCGTGGGAAAGTTTATAGTTCCAACCCTGTTGGTTCAGGATTTTAAGAACACTCGTACTCATCTTCTTTAACACCTCCAGAATCGCTGTATAAGGAACGCTTTAAAGTTTGTCGCCAAATCGTTTTTCTTTCTTCTTCTGGAATACCCAAAGTAGAGGTGATGATGGCGAAGTCTCCTAAGGTCGGTAGCACTTCTCCTGTAGCAAGAGCTTGTAAGTTTTTGACTCCACAACGCTTCAGTTTTGTCAAGTTAACTCGAACTAAATCGGCAATTGTCGTCAGAGGAAACTGTTCTGCTATTGAGGAATTGGGATCTTTTCTTTTAGCAACCCACTCACCGAGCATCTCTTCTAGCGCATCGCTTTGAGATACCCCTTCACGGGCACAGATGCTTTTAAATTCTCGAGCCAACTCTACCAGAACATAGCCGCTGACCTGCTTGTAGTTATCCGAACGCCTTCTATCACTCATTGTTATGAAGGTTATATTATGCTTGTCTTTTATTTTCTCTCATGAAACTCAAGTTGTGAGACATGATTTTTCGTCAATTTTCAATGAAAGATTGACATAAAAAAATGACAAGCGCTAGAATAAGAGGTAAGCACTTAAATGACTCAACCCGGCAAAACCTTGTCTAGTAGTAAATGCCGCCGCGTTTGGATTCTGATTCAATCCGACACAAGCGGCACAACTGTTGAATACAAAAGGTAGATTACCCTGGTCGAGATGTTCCTGGTTTTGAAAGGTAGATTACCCTGGTTGAGATGTTCCTGGTTTTGAAAGGTAGATTACCCTAGTTGAAATGTTCCTGGTTTTGAAAGGTAGATTACCCTGGTAGATCGTTTTCAGAGATTCCCCTGATAACTAGCTTGCTAATTGAGGTACCAACATGAGGAATTTTTATCCCTCATTGTGTCATTATACGCTTAACAGTCACATATTATCTTTAGAATTAAATTTTGCAATTGTTAAAAATTTTATCGAAAAAAACAAAACATCTACTTAAACCCACGGTGAGGTGTTTTTAAGAGGGCTGGGTATAGCGCTCAACCATCTTTATGCTTTGCTCGCTGCCGATAAATGGCACTTAAAGTCTTTTTACTAATTATCACGCACACAGACTGGTCACTGAAGAGGCAGAGGGGCTGGGGTTCGTGAGCAGGGGGGAAACCCCATCCATGAATGGAGGGGCTTGTAGCTTGGACGCAGTATTTCTTGCGAAGTCTTGCGGAGAGAGTACTCTCTCCGCAGAGCTTCGCGCACTACGTGTCTCGAAATACATTTTTGTTGTTCTCCATCCATAAATGGAGGGGCTTGAAACCCAATAGCCTGGGGAATTCCAGAACCTTTTCCCCCAGCAAGACAGATCCCCGCTCCCCTGCCTCTTCGGTCATAAGTAATAGGTAAAAATTATTTCCGATTCCGAATTCCCGTTTTCCCCAAGACTAACGACTCAGTTGGGGTGCGGGAGAAACTTATAAGCGTGCTTAGTGATGTATTATGACATATATTACCCTTAGCAACTTGGGTTATTTAGATTTTAGCAGCGTTAACTGTAGCCCTTGGGGGCGATCGCTTTACAACTTAAACTAAATCCAGTAGTGTTCACCTATTGATGACGATGAAATCTGAACTATAATCGGGTGTATCTAAAGTAGTACGCTCGTCCTGAGTTCTGAGTAGAGCCTCCTACCACATGTCATTTATCAGCTACTTTTTGTCAAAAAACATGCGTCTGACTCAGGACAGTTTTTAATCTACCGTAAAACTATGTGGCAATAGGCAGCAGAAAAATGACAGAATAGTATATATGTTCTATTCATCTCGAGACGACACCCCTTAAATCCATATAATATATAGAGGTAGGAATGGCCACCGTTACTGATAATACAGGTAAGCAGAAAGCGCTCAGCATGGTACTTAACCAGATTGAGCGGACATTTGGCAAAGGAACAATCATGCGCTTAGGTGATGCGACTCGGATGCGGGTCGAAACCATTTCTAGTGGAGCGCTAACCTTGGATTTAGCTTTGGGTGGCGGTTTACCCAAAGGGCGGGTGATAGAAATTTATGGTCCTGAAAGTTCTGGAAAGACAACGTTAGCACTGCACGCAGTCGCTGAAGTGCAAAAAAAAGGCGGTATTGCTGCCTATGTTGATGCCGAACATGCTCTTGACCCTCTCTATGCAGCGGCATTAGGTGTTGATATCGCGAATTTATTAGTTTCTCAGCCTGATACTGGAGAAGCTGCTTTAGAAATTGTCGATCAGCTTGTGCGCTCTGCAGCAGTTGATATTGTCGTTATCGACTCTGTAGCCGCACTGGTTCCCAGAGCCGAAATTGAAGGTGAAATGGGTGATACTCATGTAGGTCTGCAAGCCAGATTGATGAGCCAGGCACTACGTAAAATTACTGGAAATATTGGGAAATCTGGTTGCACAGTTGTTTTTCTCAACCAGTTGCGGCAAAAAATTGGTGTCAGCTACGGTAACCCTGAAACCACAACTGGCGGTAATGCCTTAAAGTATTACTCTTCTGTACGTTTAGATATTCGCCGGATTCAAACTTTGAAAAAAGGGACAGAGGAATTTGGGAACCGCGTTAAAGTCAAAGTTGCCAAAAACAAAGTAGCGCCACCTTTTAGAATCGCGGAGTTTGACATTATTTTTGGCAAAGGAATTTCTACCTTAGGTTGCCTTGTCGATCTTGCTGAAGAAACAAACATCCTTGTCCGTAAAGGAGCTTGGTACAGCTACAATGGTGAGAATATATCCCAAGGTAGAGACAACGCCATCAAGTACCTGGAAGAAAAACCCGAATTTGTCGAACAAATCAAGCAGTTGGTACGCGAAAAATTAGAAATGGGAGCTGTTGTTTCTGCAAACTCCGTGACGAAGACAAGTGAGGACCAAGAAGAAGAAGAAGATACCGAGGAATTGGAAGAAGAATAAAGTGGTAAGAAGAGACGTTATAAAACGTCTTTGGCGATACAGATCCCCGACAACTCTTACGAAGTCGGGGATCTTATTTTTCATTGTCAACAAAAACTTTATAGTTATAACAAGCCTCGTTTCCCATTAGGACGCACGGTCATCCAATTTGTTTTAGCTAATGCTAGCTGCTCCTCGGATATTTTAGCACCAGTAAGATTAGCTCCACATAGATTAGCACCTTGGAGATTGGTATTGCTGAGGCAAGCATAGCTGAGATCTACACCTCGCAGATCTGCACCTTCTAAATCGGCATGATTGAGGTAAGCATTGCTCAAATTAGCGTCTCTCAGGTTTGCTTTATTGAGACGAGCTTTTCCAAAGTCGCTATTCTGAAGATTGGCTTCTTGGAGGTTGGTTTTCTGCAACTGGGAGGAGTTGAAATTTGTTCCAGATAAGTCAGCACCTTGCAGGTTGAGCAAACTCAAATTATATAGAGAAAAATCCCGTCTCCCCTTCAAATAAGCTGCAAGTAAACTCTGAGTATCAAAGTAGCGACGCGGAACTTGAGACTTTTGACCTTGACTAGAACTATTGCTACTAGGTAAAGCGGTTGTTTTTTTGAGTAAAACATATTGTTGTATACCCCCTAGACGTGCTTCAGATGCGTCTGTAACTTTGGCTCTTCTTGCCCGAATTGCTGCGGCTACCTGAGCCACTCCGCGTCCGGAGGTGTCAAATCTGGTACTGCTTACACTAATATTAGGTTCTTCCAAGCGGTTGTACATCTGCTCATTCGAGCCAGCATGAGGTTTAACTAACAAACCTTGTGCCAAACTGTCTAGATATGGCTCTACTTCTAGCGCTTTTAGTACTGACAGTGCTGACTGATAGCGATTGCGAACAGACACTTCCAGCATTGTCCGCAGCACTTTGGTTAAGCGATCGCTAATCTGCACTCCTTGCTCCCACATTATGTCACCTGTTGTCCGATTGTATTCCAAATCCTTAGGAGATTTGCCTGTCAGCAGATAAATGCAGGTTACGCCCAGTGCGTAAACATCACTGGCGAAGACAGGACGCATTGCCATTTGTTCTGGAGGCGCAAAACCTGGAGTCCCAATTGCATACACTGTCAATGCCGTTTGCCCTGACACGTTAAACGCAGCATTACTCACTTGGTTTTTAACAGCGCCAAAGTCGATGAGAACCAATCTGCTATCTTGAGAGCGGCGAATCAAGTTAGCTGGCTTTATATCACGGTGAATGACTTTTTGATCGTGGATGTATTGTAGTAATGGTAGGATTTCTCCCAAGAATTGCCTGAGTCCAGCTTCGCTAAAAACTCCAGCGCTTTTGATCTCTTGTTGTAAAGTTTGACCACTGATGTATTCCTGAACTAAGTAGAACTGTTTGTACTCTTCAAAATAGTCAAGCAAGCGTGGTACTTGGGGATGGTTGCCAATTTTACCTAAAGTATCGGCTTCTCTTTTAAAGAGTTCCCGCGCCATTTCTAAAATATGTGGTGTTTTTTCTGAAGGACGTAGTTGCTTGATAACACAACTCGGCTCTCCGGGTAAGCCTTCATCCTGGGCTAAAAATGTTGCACCAAAACCTCCCACACCCAAGCCTTTTAACACCCGATAGCGATCGCGCAATAATAGCCGCGAGCCACAAGACTGACACCTTTTACTAATTGCTAAATTTTCTGGATTAGAACACTTAGGATTTATACAGTAGCTCATGTACTGTCAACTCGCTGCACGAATATTGAGGGAGAGCGTTAAACTCTATTCTCAATTATTGAAATAAAAATCGATTTTTACCAAGTCATTTTTGCGGTAAATCTTTTAAAGACTTGTTGAAGCTGTACTGAGCTTTACGTAAAGCAATCGTAAATAGAATCACCTTTCTTTTTTTACTATACTGTCT
>JAQYWN010000197.1 GCA_029379265.1 Rhizonema sp. NSF051 | reverse complement strand
CTCTAGATTTGATTTCATTAATTCACGTCTATCCATTGGTACAATCAATTTTTGTATACATAGTTACCTTTAAGTGTCATATTTAATCCATAAAAAACCTAGTCAGTAAGTGACAAAAGGCTAGGGCTCCCGGTATGCTATGTAGGGTAGATGTATAGGCATAATAAAAACCTTAACCGCAAGATAACTTTTTGGCTAAGGCTGTATCACAACTATCTCTGTAGAGCTTTCTATTCTACGAGATGGAAGGTCGTTTATTAAAATCTTGATGCATTTACGTAATCCTTAGGGAGATAGATTTCCATTTTAAATGGAACAATAACAAATTGCTAAACAGACAAGCTTTGTAACGAATTCATCAAGATTTAAAGGTTTGCTGAATTGCATGTCAAAACCATCACATAGATCATTTTGATTGTTATAGTCTGTCAGAGCAATGGCTGTTACCATTTTTCCATGTTCTCCAGCTTTGGTTCTAACTTGTCGAATTAATGTACAGCTATCGTCATTAGGCAAGGCAATTTCACTCACAAGAATATCTGGTTGCCATTTTATAAATATTTTTAAAGCTTGTTGGGCTGAAGATGCTGTTAACACCTCCATACCATAAAGCTGTAGTAGCACTGTGATCATATAGCAGTAGTCATCACTACTATCTACAACCAGTATTCGTAGTCTTTGGAGAGATTGAAGGTTCGCAGGTAATCTATTATTTAGATACATTAATAGTCTAAATTAGGATTTTACGTGCAATAGTACTAAGAAGTTTAATAACCCTAGACAAGATAGAAGTATGTGTAGAATAATTGAGATTTTATTTATTTCTCTAAAACATAACAAAGGAAGATTTCGTTTCTGAAGTCATGTAAAATCTACCATTATTAATCGGCAGACCGATACTACTATCGGAGTATTTAAAGTTAAGTTTATAAGTAATCGCGTATACAAATAAAATTTTTCAGGCGTTTGACACAACTTTCAAGCAGGGATTTTCCTCCTCATAAACTAAGTCAAGTATCTCTCCTTACCGTTTTCGTGTCTGGTATAGGATTTACGCAATCCATGAAAAACCCTAGCAGGTGAGAGAGGGCTAGGGTAGTTTGGTTAGAAAAGCTAAATAGAAAAACCTCTAGTTATTACCAGGAACGACTAGAGGCTAGAAGAAGGGCGACATTCCTCAAAGAGTTAATTCGTATTCATCCATACTTTACTTTCACTTTTATCAATTCTCTTCTGTCAGTTGACATAACTAAGATTTCGCATGATATACCCTATGGTTTTTTTCATGCATTGAATATTAAGCTTAAGGGTCGTCATCTATACAAATCTAGATTAAACCAGCGGACAGAGGAAAAGTAGTAAAATTAAAATTAGAGTAGGAAATGAAGTAAATATATGTGGTGTTACGTAGGATGTTTACACCCTAGCAACATTTTCTCTCTTGTCTAGCTGCTAGGGTTTTTTCATGTATAATCCATGAGATTAACTCTTCCTTATTAATCCCCGATTTTTAGCTATCAATTTCCGCTCTCGATTTTTAGCTATCAATTCCTGACTTTTCGCTCTTAGTTCCCAACTTATCGTTTTTAACTCTCGCAATTCGATAATCAATTTCTGACTGGGTGACGCTCCTGACGCTCCTGACGCTCCTGACGCTCCTGACGCTCCTTCGTCGCTAACGCAGTCGCCGTGAGAGCGGGCTAAGCCGTCATTCGCGCTGCCTCACCGCAGAGCGTCTACGCGAATCGTGACCCGCCTATCAAAAATCTATCTGAACTGATAAAATTATCATAAAATCGTATCTGGTCCATTTGTAGATTTGTAACGGATACTGTTTCAATGCAGCCTAGATCCGTAAAAGTTATGTATATTAGTATTGCCTTGGACACGAAAAAACGCGAAGTCTGCCGGACAGAAGTTTCTGTCCGGCGAGCTTCGCGGCTTCACAACTCCAGTGCTATCCGTGGGTTGAAGATGAGCCAAGTGATAACTGAGCTAGTTGAGCAATGCTTAAAAGCCAACGAAGCTCTCTTACATAACAACTGTTACGAAGGGGTGTAATTTTGAATACAGTTGAGTTATTATCTTATCTTCGTAGCTTAGATATTCAATTTTTTATTGATGGTGAAAAGTTTCGTTGTAACGCGCCTGAAGGAATTCTTACAGCAGAACTACGTGCAGAAATCCAAGAGCGGAAAGCAGAAATTATTGAATTTTTAAAAGCAACTAATCGTACTAATAACCACAGCTTTAGACCTCTGGTACCTATTTCGCGGTCAGGAAATCTTCCCCTCTCCTTTGCTCAACAACGGCTGTGGTTTCTTGACCAATTAATCCCTAATAATCCTTTCTATAACATTCCAGTAGCTCTACATTTAACAGGTTCGCTAAATTTAGCCGCGCTAGAGCAAACTTTTAACGAAATTGTGCGACGACATGAAGCTTTACGCACCACTTTTGTTATGCAGTCAGGGCAACCGATTCAAGTAATTAATCCTACACGAACAATACCGTTACCAATAATAGATTTACGGCAACTGCCACAAACTGAACGAGAAATACAAGCACGACGATTAACTAACCTTGAAGCTCAACGTCCTTTCAATTTATCAACTGATTCGTTGTTGCTTGTAAAACTGCTGAGGTTGAATGAGACAGAATACATCCTGCTGCTGAATATGCACCACATTGTCTCCGATGGTTGGTCTATTGGGGTGCTGATTCATGAGATAGCAGCACTCTACACAGCCTTTGCTAACAATCAGCCTTCTCCACTACCGGAACTTACAATACAATATGCACACTTTGCATACTGGCAACGCCAATGGTTACAAGGGGAAGTATTACAAAAGCAACTCGGTTACTGGCAGAAGCAATTAGACGGTATTTCTATGTTAAATCTGCCAACCGATAGGCCAAGACTAGCTGTTCAAACTTACCAGGGTGCAAGGCATCCTCTGCAATTATCAAACAGTTTGAGCAAAGCACTTTTAGCTCTCGGACACCAAGAAGGGGTAACTTTGTTTATCACCCTCCTAGCAGCATTTAAAGTTTTGCTTTTCCGCTACACACAACAAGAAGATATTGCTATTGGTTCGCCTATTGCCAATCGCAACCGTAGTGAAATTGAGGGATTAATTGGTTTTTTTGTCAATAGCTTAGTACTGCGTACCAACTTAACTGGAAACCCAACTTTTCGAGAATTATTAGGCAGAGTAAGAGAGGTAGCTTTAGGAGCATACACTCATCAAGATTTGCCTTTTGAAAAACTCGTAGAAGAACTGCATCCAGAGCGGAATTTGAATCAAAATCCACTGTTTCAAGTGGTGTTTGCCCTGCAAAATGCGCCTATGTCAGCATTAGAGTTAACTGGTTTAACTTTAAGTCCTCTACCATTTGATACGGAAACAACACGCTTTGATTTGGAGTTACACCTATGGGAGCCAAATACCCAAAATGGTTTATGGGTAGATAGCTCAGAAGGAATTAGTGGTTTTGTAATTTACAGCACTGATTTATTTGATGACGCTACTATCACTAGGATGTTAGGACACTTCCAAACATTACTTGAGAGTATAGTTGCCAATCCAGAACAACGAATTGCACAATTACCATTTTTAAGTGAATCAGAGCTACATAATTTATTAGTTGAATGGAATAAGACTCATGTTTTTTATTCTCAAGACAAGTGTACTCATGAGTTATTTGAGAGCATTGCCGAACAGACTCCTAATGCGATTGCGCTTAGCGCACGCTCCGCGAACGCACTAGTATTTGGCGATGAACAACTCAGCTACAAAGAGTTAAATAGACGTAGCAATAAACTTGCACATTATCTAAAAAAATTAGGAGTTAAAACCGAAGTTTTAGTTGGACTTTGTCTAGAACGCTCTTTTGATATAGTAATCGGGATGTTGGGCATCTTGAAAGCAGGCGGAGCTTATGTACCTTTAGATCCGAGCTACCCATCTGAACGTTTAAACTTTATGCTTGAAGATACTCAAGTCTCAGTTTTAGTAACTCAAGATAAATGGATTAAAGGTTTAGGAAACAATAATTCACAGGTAATATGTTTAGATATTGATTCGGAATTTATTACTCAAGAAGTTGAAGATAATCTTACCAGCCAAGTTAAAGTAGATAACCTTGCTTATGTCATTTATACTTCTGGCTCGACTGGAAAACCTAAAGGGGTTAAAATTGAACATAGAGGATTGTTAAATCTAGTTTTTTGGCATCAAAAAGCGTTTACAGTTTCACTTATTGACAGAGCAACGCAGATTTCCGGAGTTGGCTTTGACGCTTGTGGTTGGGAAATTTGGCCTTATCTAACTACTGGGGCAAGCATTTATTTTGTAGATAATGAAGTACGGCAAATGCCTGAACAGCTACGAGATTGGCTAATATCAAAAGCGATAACGATTTCGTTTATCCCAACTCCAATAGCCGATAAAATTCTCTTATTAGATTTTCCTAAAAACGCAGCTTTACGAATATTACTCACAGGTGGAGACAGATTAAATCAATATCCTTTAGCTGATCAACATTTCCAGTTAGTTAATAATTACGGACCAACTGAGAACACGGTTGTGACAACTTCGGGTAATATTTCTGTTGAGAATAAAGATAATTTAGCATCCCCCATTGGTCGGGCGATCGCCAATACACAAGTTTACATATTAGATCAACATTTACAACCAGTACCTATTGGGGTTTCCGGAGAGTTATACATCAGTGGTGATGGATTAGCACGAGGTTATTTAAACCGTCCTGACTTAACTGCTGAACGCTTCCTTTCTCATTCTTTTACTAATAAGTTAAAAGCACGACTTTATAAAACAGGTGATTTAGTTCGCTATCGAGTAGATGGAAACATTGAATTTTTAGGTCGCCTCGACGAGCAGGTTAAGGTGCGGGGCTACCGCATTGAGTTGGGAGAAATTGAAGCGGTACTGAGTCAGCATCCAGCAGTACAGCAAACTGTAGTAATAATTCGTGAGGATAAAGGCGAAAAGCGCCTCGACGCTTATGTGGTACCAAAAACCGAATACAGCAGCGACCAGAAGAATATACAATTAATGCAATTACAGAATGAGCAAGTTTTGCAATGGCAGATGCTCTATAATGAAACTTATAATCAACCTGCTGAATCAGCCGATCCAAAATTGAATATTGTCGGCTGGAACAGTAGTTACACAAATCAGCCTATTCCAGCAGAGCAGATGCTCTCGTGGGTGAATAACCAAGTCCAGCAGATTTTAGATTTGCAACCTAAGCGAGTGTTAGAAATTGGTTGTGGAACAGGTTTAATTCTGTTTAAAATTGCACCTCACTGCACTAAATATTGGGCTACAGACTTTTCTCCAGTTTCACTTAACTACATTCAGCAGCAGTTACAAGAGCAAGAAATGCCGCAGGTAACGCTGTATCAGCAAATGGCTACTGACTTCGAGAAAGTGAAAAAAGCAGCTTTTGATGCAGTAATTATCAACTCAGTTGTACAATATTTCCCTAGTATTGATTACCTGATTCGTGTATTAGAAAATGCTGTCGAGGCAACTGCTCCGGGTGGCTTTATTTTCATCGGAGATGTGCGTAGTTTGCCACTATTACAAGCTTTCCATGCGTCAGTGCAACTGTATCAAGCGGAACCTTCCCTTACTCGCTTCGAGTTGCAGCAACGGGTACAAATGCAAATATTTCAAGAAACAGAGTTAGTCATTGACCCAGCTTTTTTTGCTGCAATAAAGCAACGCTTTCCGCAGATTAATCATGCACAAATTCAACTGATGCGGGGTAAACATCACAATGAGCTAACTGAGTTTCGTTACAATGTGATTCTTCATATTGGTGCCGAAACTGTTAATAATACTGAAAATTATTCGGTGCTAAACTGGTCTGAAGAGCATCTAACCATCTCAGCAGTGCGTCAGTTATTAATTGAAAATCAACCAGAAATATTAAGCATTATCAATGTACCTAATGCGCGGGTGATGTCAGCAGTTAAAACAGCAGAATGGCTATCAGATGTAGAAGGTTTTAAAACTGTAGGTCAAATGCGTAAAGCCTTGCAAGAAATCGAAAATTTTGGAGTAGACCCAGAAGATTTGTATACACTGGATGTACCTTACCGAGTTGATATCACCTGGTCACCTTCAAATATTCAAGGATTCTATGATGTGGTTTTTGTACGACAAGATGGAATAGCTAAGAGAACTATTTTTCCACATAGTACTACTCACTCTCGTCCCTGGCAATCTTACGCCAATAATCCTCTACAAGCCAAAGCTGCGCGTAAATTAGTGCCGCAGTTACAGACTTACATAGCAGAAAAACTGCCTGAGTACATGATGCCATCAGCTTTTGTAGTCTTAGAGTCTTTACCTCTAACAGCTAACGGTAAAGTAAATCGCCGCGCATTGAGAGCATTACATGATGCAATTAAGCCCCAATTGCCTGAAAATTACATCGCACCTCGGACTCCTGTTGAACAAGTGCTGGTGAAAATTTTTGCAGAGGTTTTGGGACTTAAGCAGGTAGGAATTTATGACAATTTCTTTGAATTAGGCGGTCATTCATTACTGGCAACTCAGCTTGTCTCTAGAGTGCGCGACACCTTGTGTGTGGAGTTACCTTTACGTACAGTATTTGAAGCATCGACAATTGCAGAATTATCTAAAGTAGTGGAAAAGTTTAAACAAAGCAATGCTCAAAGTCAAGCCCCAGTTTTAGTACCACTATCGCGTGAAAGTCGGCGGATTAAGTTATCCTCCTTAAACAAAGATAGCAAGGGGCTTTAGAGGATATTTTAAAAGGGTAATTTTCCCAAGAAAGGCAGATGGTAGAGGGCATCCTTTGAAGATTTGCTGCTGTTAGATTTGATTCGTTTGTGGCATCAGGAAGAGGCGCGTTTAGGCATTGAGATTGATGCGCGGGTTTTTGCCTATGTAGTTAGTAATGATGACTAGTTGGATCAAGCGTTGTTGCATCTTGGTTTGGTTCAACCCTCATCCTTAATATCTTCTGGTATCAGGATGAGTGAATTCGGTGACATTTATCTTTTTAAATTTACCGATGAGCTACAGTCTCGCTTTGAAGAACTGTTGGAGAAGAAAAAAGCTGATGCGCTCACTTCAGAAGAAGAAGCTGAGTATATAGGCATCTCCGAATTAGAGCGAATATTTACCTTAATTAATGCTCAACTAGCAGCAAAAAGTAAATGGTGTCCGCCCAAACTCGAAGACTTGTAAGACAACGAGCTAGATACCTCTGCGAATACTGCCATTCTCCAGAGTATTTGAGTCCAGACCGTTTTACCATTGACCATATCATGCCGCAGTCTTTGGGTGGCTCTGATGAACTGGATAATTTGGCATTGGCTTGCCATCGGTGTAATGAGCGTCATTATAATTTTACGGCTCGTCGTTTTTGGGTAGAAGCGGGTTGGCATCCTCCTCAGTCCGATCCGTATCAAAAATGAGATACAATGCCTCCCCGATACATCCATTTAGATGAGTTGACAAGTGGAACCGTCACCGTGAGAACAGGCTAACCCGATTGCAACGGAGGCTTGTGCGCGAGTGCTGAAAGCTTTTTAAACCTTCACCTTCTGTTTAGATGCTTGAACAAGTTGATAGAGTCTGTCTTCAAATTTTTGCGAACATGCCGACCAATCGAATTCAAGTATTGATAAGCGGGCTTGTTGAGACATTTCTGCTTTGAGTTTGGGATTTTCGAGGATTGCGATCGCTTTATTCGCAAAATCCGTTGGGTTATTCGGTTCGGCGAGGAAGCCGTTGTGACCTGGGAATACCTGTTCCTCTGTTGAGGGTGCAATAGCTGCAACAACAGGGGTTCCAGAAGCTAGTGCTTCGTTATTTGTGGTGCAGAAGTTTTCGGTGACGGAGGGATTGACAAATACGTCTGCGCGTGCAAACCAGCCTAACAATTCTGTTCCGTGGGACTCACCCCACATGGTAACACTGGATTTAAATTTCTCAGCTAGACGCCGGATCTCTTCATCTTGGGGACCACTGCCAATGATCACGAGATGGGCGTCAGGAATTTTGGCTGCAATTATCGGAAATGCATCTAAGAGTTGGGTAATATTCTTTTCCGGGGTAATGCGTCCGACAAAAAGCAGAGTCGGTCGGTGGTCGTTGGGAATAGGATTGTAACGAATGTTTTGGGGATGAAATTTCTGGCAATCGACTCCTTGATAAGGAAGATATTCACAGTGTTGGCATTTTAGCTCTTGATACTTAGCCATCTGTGATTTAGAAGAAAAGAAACTGAAGTCATATAACTCACTAAACTGCTTAACCAAAATAGGAATGATTGGGCGAAACAAGCTAAAGAACCAATCTCCCAGGTAATATTGAATGTAGGCAACAATATCGGTATGGAAAAGCGATACTGTTGGGGTACCAGTTCGCTTTGCATATTGAACGGCGATCGGGCGACCATAGCCTTGGAGAAACAGTGAGTAGATTCCTCTCATTTGCGCTGCTTCTTCAACCACGATAATGTCCGGGTGAAAGTTCTGAAGTAACTCAGTATCGTTCCAATGCCAATAACTCAATGGTTGGGGAAGAGACTTATAAAATATCAGCGGTTGTGTTGGGAATGCATAATGGGAAAAATTTGGGAAAGGCTGTAACTCACTTAACCCTGGCATGGGACGTTTGCCAACATTTTTCGGGTACTTGTCGTTGATTTGAGGGTGGATGAGAAAGACTTCATGCCCCTGCTGTAGCAACCAGCGAACTCGTTGATGTACGGCAACGGAAACCCCAGTCAAGAACGGAGCATATAATCCCGTGAAAATCGCAATGCGAAGAGGTTGCTTTGTCATAATTTAGGCGAAGTCTTGTATAGCACTGATACCTTTGGATTTAGGAGTTACGCATTGACCACAATTCGTAATTGTGAGTCCCATATTTTCTGTCTCACGCAGTAGTTAGTGTTTAACAAATACCTAGTATCAAATTTTTGTTATTACAGCTACATCACAAGTTTTGTCATCCCCGTTACTAACCATACTTTGACAATTTTTATGGCTGATTTGATGTATTGCTATTTTAGCTTTGAATACGATGGGCAAATGATTAATTTGCCACCAAATCATCAACCTCTAACAATTTATAATGAATCTTGTATTTGCTCATTTGTCTTTAATCCTTAATATAAAGTGATTATAAATTAATTATGCATGCGTTGAAATCCTTTATATGGACGGTAAAAGTAGGATCTACCCTACAAGTTTTATAAAGATATCTAATGATTGATAACTAGTAAATAATGACAAATGACTAATAAACAGATCCGTCAGACATTAATTCTGTATTCCATGAAAACCTTGTAGAGAAGAGGTTGTGAAGCCTTTTAACATTCTTTTTTGGATATTTATAATGAATAATTCCATTCATAGCTGAATGCTTACGGCTAACACACTCTCTTCAAAGTCAAGCGCTACCATGCAATGACAGACATTTATCGCCATTGCATTGCTGCTTTATGTTGACCCAGAACGCGATCGCGGTGACGGGACTGTGCAACTTCTACCTGATTGCTGCGGAATCTCTGTGCAAGCAGTTCCCACCTAATAAGCTGTTACGCTTTAAAGTTACATAATTAATTGTGAAGGTCGTTATTTCTTATTTGTCCTTTGTAAATACAAATGATCAATGACTGTCTTAACGCTTCACGAGTGCAATTATATTGCACATTAGCTTTTTCATTCCTTTGTTTGGCGACAAGTCTATAACAATCAGGTAAAAAAATTGATTTTTTCTAGATTTAGAGTAATCCGTACATTGTTTGTGAACAATTAGAGATTTTGCATCTGTGGGCAATGCTGAACATAGCAATCCGCGCAGGAATTGTCAGAAAATTCACGCGCCCAGGCTACCACTGTCTCCTCGATGTCTCAGGGGGACTAAAGTTCGGTTGCAGCTTTTCTCAAATTTTCACGCTCTCTTCCACGGACTGCTATTTACTCTGGAGAAAATTTTGAGCGTTTAGCAATTAGCAAAATGCTGATAGCTCATTTAAACATGCCGATTAGTTAAGGACTAAGTAAGAGCCAAGCAGATGAGTATGAAAAACATAGCAGGTAAAACGGTGCTGTTAACGGGCGCATCAGGTGGTATTGGAGTTTTTATTACCCGTACATTTGCAAAAGAACAAGCAACTGTAGTTTGCGTTTCTCGTTCTAAAGAAAAGCTGAATAGTGTATGTACTGAGATTGAAGCTGCTGGTGGTAGAGGAATAAGTCTTCCATTTGACATCAACAAAGTGGAAGAATTATCAACTCTCGTACAGCAAACTAATCAGCTTGTAGGCCCTATCGATATTTTGATTAACAATGCTGCTATAGAAAAATATCGACCTTTCCAAAATTACTCTCTAGAAGATATCCAGTCGATATTGACAACGAATTTAATTGCGGGGATGGAGTTAACTCGTTTAGTCTTACCGAGTATGTTAGATCGCAATAGCGGTCACATTGTGAATATTGCATCTGGATCAGGCAAAAAAGGAGCACCCTACAACAGCATCTACTCAGCAAGTAAAGCGAGTATGATTATGTGGACAGATGCGATGCGGCAGGAATTAGCTAATACTAATGTAGGGGTTTCGGTGATTTGTCCGGGATATACAAAAGCAGGAATGTTTCTGAAATTTGGCTTACCAGCACCCAAGTTAGCGCGTGTTTCTGAACCAACAGATGTGGCGATCGCAGTCCTACAGGCCATTAAGCAAAATCAGGGAGAGGTTGTACTGGATGGACTTTTAACACGATTACTGTTCTCAAATATACAACTTTTTCCGGAATTCGGAGATAGAATTTATCGGATGATTGGATTAACACAAATAAACAAAACTTGTGCTGAAAATAAAATGCATGATGAAAAATGAAAATAGATATTAGCAGTTAGCTAATAT
>JAQYWN010000196.1:3925-11137 GCA_029379265.1 Rhizonema sp. NSF051 | reverse complement strand
GAGAACAAAAAAATCTTTATTTCACCACCTATTTCCCCTTAACCGAGCAGTATTGCGTGAGTAGCGAGGTGCAAAATTTTGTGTCCTTTGAGGTTGTCTCTTAAGGTACGAAAGTCAAAGTTATTATTGAGGTACTTGTCACCTGGGTAAATTCCCTGTGGAACACTAGTATTTTTTCTGACAATAGCATCTAATTCTTTTGGTACATTGTGTAAAGCGGAGAAACCAGGACGAGCCTCTGATAGTCCCATTGCTAATACTGGTGTATTTTGCGTTTCTGTTGGTAATTTTTCCTTAGTATCCGTTAAATCTGCGGATGGCGCAATATAAATTGTGTATTTCTCAATCAAATATTGTTTTCCATCATATAAAGCACTCATCGGGACATAGCGTATAACCCGATCTAGTGCAAAGACGAGATTTTTTATTGAACTACCCCTCAACTCTGCTTCAATCGGTTTAATCAGGCAGTTGTGAAGTTTTTGACTAGCTGCTTGCACTTGAGAAATCTCCGCAGTACCACAATTAACTCCTGGTTTCTCGCAATGTTCCATTAACTGACGAAACTCATAAACTGCGTTTCCTAATTCCTTGCGTCTAACAGTCACCGGAATAGTTTTGACGACACCACCTTGGGCGTACAACTGTATGATGAGTTCCTTTTCTGTCACCAAAGGGTAAATCATCACTGTGTCTGGTTGCGCTTCAACAATTTCTCTAATTTTTCCTAAGTTTTTAGGATCGAAGAAAGTATCATCGGTTTGACGATTTTCGCGGATTTCTTTGTCATGTGCCTTCAATTGTTCAGTATACTGGTGAATCAGCTGACCTTCTTTATCCTTAAGTTCTACACATTGTTGAGTGTTTTTCCCTTCACACTCACGAATTTGGCTTCCCAAAGCAACTAGAGGCTGACTGATATCGGGTACTTTTGTCTCTGTTGGTGTTAGGGGGATTTGGGGTTTGTCAATCGTCCCTTTCCCAGTACTATTAAAATCACGGATTTCTTGTCCCCGCAAAAGTTCTTGGACATACAGCGCTTCTTTATCCCGTTTTTGGGAGAGTAACAATTCAGCCAGTTGGCGATAAATATCTGATACCTTCACTTTGTCAAAATCAACCGTTGCATCGAGAAATGATTTTTGTAACTCTGGTGGTAACCCTTCGATACCATGCCGAATTTCTTCAATTTTGTTGACGGAATCTTTGTAGTATTTTATGGCAATATTCGGTTGATTTAACTGATAAATGCGAGCTAAACCCGCTAAAATGTAAGCATCTGCTCCGGAAATTTGATGATCTGTTGTGATTGCTAACGCTTGTTGATAAGTGAGTATTGCCTGTTCTTTGCGCCCAAATTTTTGATGTAACCCCGCAATTAAACTAAGTGCTGATTTTTCCCAAAGAAGATTTTGAGTTTTGCGAGCAAATGTCAAATAAGTTTGAGCTTCTGCCATTGCTTTGGCATCATTACCTAACTCCCCATAACCAATACTCAGCATTCTATGTGCAAAAGCTTGCAAACGCGGAACTTTTATTTCTTGGAAAATTACGAGTCCTTGTTGGGCTAATTCTACAGTTTTTTGTGGTTCGCCTTGACGAAAATAAGTATCCGCTTGAGCAAATAAAGCGATACCTTCACTTTGCCGATTCTTCAGTTGCTGTGCTGTGGTGAGTGCTTGTTGGTAATAACTTCTGCTTTTAGTGTAGTCTCCTAAGCTATTATAAATATCACCCAAATTAAAGAAGGACGATATCAACAGTGGAGGACTTTTCAAATCTTGAGCAATTTTTAAACTTTGTTGTGTTGCTGCCAAAGCTTTTTGATAATCATTGAGGGAAGTGTAATAATAGCCAAGACTATTTAGAGCAACTGATTCCAAACGCGGATTTTTTTGTTCTTCTGCTATCTTCAAACCTTGCTCAATAAATCCTTTGGCTTTTGGATAGTCGCCAACAATTCTGTAAGCATCACCCAAATTAATAAGTAACAGTGCTTCACCATCCCGTTGGTTAATTTTCCGGGCTAATTTCAGACTTGGTTCTGCTACTGCAATAACTTTGCTATATTCTCCCAAGGCATTATACATCTCACTCAGCACAGATGTCGCCGCAACTTCTTTTCCAAATGATTGAATTTGACGTGAGATCTCCAAGGCTTTTTGCGCGGCTTCAATTCCTTGCTCGTATTCTCCCCGGACTTCGTAGACTCGGGCAACATATAATAAAGATAAGGATTCCTTCTCAGGTTCTTGTCTTTTTTGTGCGATCGCCAGAGCTTGCTTTGCAGTCTCCAATGCTTTGGGCGTATCTCCAACTGCAATATAACTCTGACTTAAAGAACCTAAAGTCAGGATTTCATATGCGGGTAATTTAGTTTGTACTAATGCTAGGTTTTGTTGTGCGATCGCCAGAGCTTTTTGATTGTTTCCTTGGTTATTGTAAATATCACTGAGTAAGTTTAAAGCGTTATGTTCTAAATCAGGGTTTTGCAGTTGCTGGGCAATTGCTAATATTTTTTCGGCTGATTCAAGCGCCAAAGAATAATTTCCCTGTCTTTCGTAAGCGGTACTCAGCTTCTGCAAAGCGTTTGCTTCGAGTACGGGATTTTTGATTTGTCTGGCGATCGCTAACGCCTGTTGACTGAGTTCAATTGCTTTGGGGAAATTCCTGAAAGTATTGTCTTGTAAGAACGCTAAATGTAACAATGCGTCAACTTCGAGTTCTGGTTTTTTTAAGCTTTGCGCTTTTTTCAAAGCTTGTTGAGCAAAGTCAAGTGCCTGATCGTATTCTCCAAGATTAGCGTCAGACTTACTTATTCCTCGTAGAGCATCAAACTCTAATCTTAAAGCAGTTTCTTGTAGCTTTGGATATAGTTTGTTAATCTCTACTTGTCGTGATGCAGCTAAAGCTTGTTGAAATGTCTCCCTTGCCTTTTGATGTTCTCCTTTTACATCATAAGTGCTAGCTAAATGGAGTAACTTAAGTGTCTCACTCGATTTATCCTTTTGCTCTCGGGCAATTTCAACCTCTCGCAAATCAATTTCAATAACTTTATTAGAGTATCCTTGGTTAACGTAAACACTGCTGAGATCTGATAAAGCATATAATTCAAGATCTAGATCTTTGATTGCTCGTGCAATACTTACTGCCTGTTGCAAAACGTCAACTGCTTTTTGAGGCTCATTTAAGCCATGATAAGCATCTCCCAGTGTTTCTAAAGCATTAACCTCTGATTTCTTGTCTTTCAGAACTCTTGCAAGGGTTAAAGCTGACTGTGACAATTCAACAACATGAGCATACTCTACTTTTGCTTGAGAGATCGATCCTTTTTGCTCATAACTTGTTCCCCGGTTACTATAAAGATTTGCTAACCACAGCAATGACTGGAGTTGTTGAGGGCGAAGCTCATGCTTTTGGGCAAAAACTAAAGCTTGCTGTCCAAATTCTAAAGCACTGTCTATCTTATTTTGTGATGAGTAAGCGTCCGATATTGACAGGAGAATCTGATATTCTTGCGAGGGAATGCCAAATTCTTTAATTAAGGGCAATGCTTGCTGTAATAGTGGTAGCGCCAAGTCATCTTTGTTTTGAAGAGAGTAAATTACTCCTATTTGTTGCAGAGTTGCACCTTCACCAGCACGGTTTTTTACCTCTCTGTGTAACGGGAGCGCTTTCTGAGCCGATTCTAGAGCGCGAGGATAGTTATCTAAATTTACGTAAGCTGTTGCTATCCGATTTAGGGTATTGGCTGCTTGGAATTTATCCCCTACTTATTCTTGAATCACCAGTGCTTGCTGTAAAAGTTCTAACCCTTTGCCATATTGCTTAAAGCCAAAACTGTAAACATTCCCTATCTTACTGAGGGTTTTAGCTTCACCTATTTTATCTTTCACCTCCCGACGAATCGCCAAAGCTTGCTGTAAATTCTTCAAAGCCAAGTCATATTGATTTTTCCAGTAGTATGCGGAACTGATATTATCTAAAGTTTCTCCTTCTCCGGCTCTATCTTTTAACTCCCGACGAATCGCCAAAGCTTGTTGTAAGATTTCCAAGGCTTTGTCACCTTCTCTTAAGACGGCATAAACCTCACCGATGTTGTTGAGGGTTTGGGCTATTCCAACTTTGTTGTTCTGTTGTCGTCTGATTTCCAATACTCTTTGATAAGTTTGCAGTGCTTGGATGTATTGCCCGTGACGGTACTGCTGTACACCTTGCTCGAAAAGTTTATCGGTTACTGTTTGTGGGTTTTCTGTCGGTGTCTGTCCATAAGCAGGGGGTAATTCCTCTACGATATGTAGAGGAAGCAGGGATACGAGGGTAGCGAGGCTAATGCTTCTTAGGCTCTTGAAGATTGGTAAGTTCATCGGTAATATTTTTAGGGCTATGCTGATTGATATATTTCTAGATGTTATAGAGGTTATGCAATTCCTAATGCTAGAATTACGTAAAAATATTCAACAAATTTGTAAATTTTATACTTTGTTTAGCTAAAAACTTTGATAAAGGGCAGAGAACGGGAGAGCAGGAAAACCTCTATTTTGAATGACAAATGTGTAAATCAAGCTCCGAATAGTAACTGTATTGAGATACACAGGGCACTTCAATAAAGTCTTTGTCGTGGGTAAGACTGTAGGGTGTGCTCAGAATGTGGGTTTATAGCCGTTTTCACTCTCTATGAACCACACTGTTGGTAAGGGCGAACAGCCCTGACGCTCGTTCGCATGATTGCGTCTCCCCTTGGGAGAAGACTCGCTAACGCTGCGCTAACGGGTGACGCTCGAGGACTCGCTAACGCTGCGCTAACGCAGTCCCCTAGGTCGGGCTAACCCTCCTTCAGGGCTGTCTCACCGTGACGCTTGGAGCGCATGATTGCGTCTCCCCTTGGGAGAAGACAAGGGAGATCGCTACGAAGATCGCCCCTACGACTGTGGTTTATTTACCTGAAAATTGCTGTAACCCGTAGAAGAGGAACGATCGCAATCCAGGCGGAGTCTATTATCTGTTGGGATGGCGATCGCCTAACCCGTCGCACGTTCAATAAATATGCTGACTCTTTGTGTCTACGTAACGCTCCATAGTTCGCTACTATTAAAGTAGAGCAGTGCTGTGTAGAAAATTCGCTGAAAAATGATGGTTTAGCCCGATTTGACGGCGATCGCCTGACAGTATCTCTACAACTTCCAAACTGTAGAGGATTTGCGTAAATGGAGTTTCTCGCGTTGTAGTCATATATAAAACCGTTTATCCTTCAGCACCATGCACGTTTATTGCAGTAAACAACACGCAAATAAAGCGACTAACCGCTTTTGTTCCGAGTGTGGTGAAACGTTACCTCTACCTGTGGGGCAAATGCTCGAGAACAGATACCGAATTGTACGTCTGTTGGGGCATGGCGGTTTTGGACGAACTTACTTAGCCGAAGACATTGAACAATCCAACCAAAAGTGCGTAATCAAGGAATTTGCACCCCAGGTAGAACAACAGCAGGATTTACAAAAAGCGAAAGAACTGTTTGAACGCGAAGCTAGTGTCCTAAAAAAACTTGATCATCCGCAAATTCCACATTTCCACGCCTCGCTGCAAGTGAAATCACTAGGCAAAGATTTTTTCTTTCTAGTACAGGATTATATCGAAGGAGAAAACTACTGGGATTTGTTGGAAAACCGTCATAGCAAAGGACAGACTTTTAGTGAGGAAGAAGTCATAACGTTGCTGCAACAGCTTTTACCTGTACTGTCTTACATCCACTCAGTTGATGTCGTACACCGTGATCTCTCTCCTGATAACTTGATTTTACGGAGTTCAGATAATTTGCCAGTGTTGATTGATTTTGGTGGTGTGAAGCAATTGCCAGCAAGTAAAGGTTTTTGGTTTACCCAGCTTGTGGGAAATCGGACTTTGTTGGGAAAGAAAGGTTATGCGCCAGAGGAACAACTCCGGCAGGGACAAGCTTATCCAAGTAGCGATTTATACTCATTGGCTGTGACAGTGTTAGTGTTGCTCACTGGTAAAGAACCACAAAAACTCTACGAAAGCTATGAGGGGGAATGGCGTTGGGGAGAGGAAATCAAAGTCAGCCCTAAATTGGAAGCCGTGTTAAAAAAGATGCTGGCTTACAAACCTAACGATCGCTACCAAAAAGCTGAACAAGTTCTCCACGATTTACAGTCGTCTCCTGCTGCCAAGCCGGCAAATTCCTATCTCACTAAGCTCAAAACTATGGTGGCATCACCTGGGCGAAAACATGCCCAGGCTGTAGCTAGTCAATTCCACAACAAAACTCAAGCAATAGTTCAAGCAATACCCTTACCTGTTTGGCTTCGCCCTTTTGCTATTAGTCTTGTTGGCACAAGTGTCGTGATTTTGACTTTTGCTGGCACTTGGGCAGTCGTCACCACTGTAGTTCACACTGTAACTTCTATTACCATACCCAAAATCTCACTGCCAATTCCGCAAAAAACAAATTCCCCTAAAGAACCAGCAAACAACCCAGAACCGAGTCGCTTCAGTCAAATATCAAGTCATCGCCAAAAGTTAGAAATTCCCAACAATTTTTTTAACCAAACAGTTAATGAAATTTTTTATACGAAGCATCCAGAAGCGCGGGGACGCAGTCTGACGGGGAGTACAGAAGATACAGCTTTACGGAAGGAGTGGTTGGATATTGCCGATGACTTGCTGAATAAACTAGAACAGGCTGACATCGGTACAGCAGCTCGCCATAAACTAGGAAGCTACACTTCACAAGACTATACTGTTTGGAAGCAAAAAGCGCAAGCCGGAAGTTTAGGAAACTACACTATCAATCAACTGAACACAGACACCTATCAGAAATTTGATAGTCTTTTCCCAGGGCAACAACATGGGAAACTAAATCTACGTACTTACGCTCAAATTTGGTATGCGATGGCAGCCGAACAAGTCAGTAAGCGAGAAAAATAAGTTCGTAGTTGCGCTTTAGCGCCCTCTTAAGATGCCATGACACCCAAACCAGTCGAGTAAACCAGAAAAATAAGTTCGTAGTTGCGCTTTAGCGCCCTCTGAGGATGCCATGACACCCAAACAAGTCAGTAAACGAGAAAAATAAGTTCGTAGTTGCGCTTTAGCGCCCTCTTAAGATGCCATGACACCCAAACCAGTCGAGTAAACCAGAAAAATAAGTTCGTAGTTGCGCTTTAGCGCCCTCTGAGGATGCCATGACACCCAAAC
>JAQYWN010000196.1:0-3825 GCA_029379265.1 Rhizonema sp. NSF051 | reverse complement strand
AAATAAGTTCGTAGTTGCGCTTTAGCGCCCTCTGAGGATGCCATGACACCCAAACCAGTCGAGTAAACGAGAAAAATAAGTTCGTAGTTGCGCTTTAGCGCTAAAGCGCAACTACGAACTATGACTTATGCATCATTTAAAGCAGTGATACCGGGTAACTCTTTACCTTCGAGTAACTCCAAGCTTGCACCGCCACCAGTAGAGATGTGACTCATTTGATCTGCTAAGCCGACTTTTTCCACAGCCGCAACAGAGTCGCCACCGCCAATAATTGTGGTAGCACCTTTTTTACTGATATCGGCTAAGGTGTGGGCGATCGCTTCGGTACCTGCAGCAAACTTATCAAACTCAAACACACCCATAGGGCCATTCCAAATCACCGACTTGCAGTCAGCAAGAGCTTCTTGGAAGATTTTAACTGAATCTGGGCCAATATCTAAACCCATCCAGCCTTCAGGGATATTGTCAATGCTGACAGTTTTTGAGTTAGCATCTTTGTCAAACTTATCTGCCACAACCACATCTGTAGGAAGCAGCAAGGTAACACCGCGTTCTTTTGCTTTTGCTTCCAAAGATTTTGCCAGTTCTAGCTTATCTTCTTCCACTAGTGATTTACCGACATTCAAACCACGAGCTTTGTAGAAGGTGAAAATCATTCCACCACCCAGCAGCAGCTTGTCGCATTTGTCTAGGAGAGTTTCAATCACACCAATTTTACTGGAAACTTTGGAACCGCCGATAATTGCTGCCAAAGGACGTTGGGGATTTTCAATAGCACTTTGCAGGTATTGTAATTCCTTCTCGATCAAATAACCACCAACAGAAGGACTGAGGTAGTGAGTCACGCCTTCTGTAGAAGCATGGGCACGGTGAGCGGTACCGAAAGCATCATTGACATATAAATCGGCATTCGCTGCTAGTTTTTTCGCAAATTCTGAGTCGTTTGCCTCCTCCTCTTTGTAAAATCTCACATTTTCCAATAACAGAACTTGTCCATTTTGTAAAGCTCCTACTTTCGTAGCAACTTCCTCACCAATAGAATCATCACACTTGACGACTTCTTGTCCCAGTAACTCGGAGAGACGCTTGGCAACTGGAGTTAAGCGTAATTTGTCATCAACACCTTTGGGACGCCCAAAATGACTGACTAAAATCACCTTAGCTCCCTTCTGCATCAAGTCCTGGATAGTTGGTAACGCCGCCCGGATACGAGTGTCATCCGTAATATCACCATCCTCTACAGGTACGTTAAAATCAACCCGTACCAAAGCACGCTTACCTGATAAATCTGCAGCAGATAAATTTGCTAAAGTTTTTTTGGACACAGTACTGCCTCCTGATTGCGTTTTTGTTATGTTTTTTAAGTAGACCCTTCCAGATTTTACCGGAGTCGGGGGTGCGGAGGTGAAACCAATGTTCAAGACAGTTCTATTTCCAATCGATCAAAGCCGAGAAACACGCGAAGCAGCCGACGTGGTTGCCAACGTTGTGCAAAAGTACGGCAGTCGCTTAGTACTCCTGAGTGTCGTTGAGGAACCCGCCTCAGATACGCCCGGTGGAGATGCTATGTCATCACCACAGACAGTTGCCCAACTGCTAGAAAATGCCAAATCTGTATTTTCTCAGCAGGGAATTCAAGCCGAAACCATTGAAAGGCAAGGCAATCCCGCTTTCACTATCTGCGATGTTGCGGATGAATTGGAGGCAGATTTAATCGTTATGGGCTGTCGGGGACTAGGCTTAACTGAAGAGGGGATCAATGAAAGCGTGACTAACCGCGTAATCAACCTTTCTCCTTGTCCAGTACTGGTTGTACCGTGAAGAGTTAGGAGTGTAAAATCAGTTTGTCGGGTGCGTTAATACTGTTTCATGCACCCGACAAATTGTTACTCAGTTGTTTTAAAGTCTTCAAGCACCAGTACGCGCATTTCTGTGATACGTCTGAATGTGATGTCGTTCGTTAAAAATACTTCACATTTTGCAGCAAGAGCAACAGCAACTTGAAAAGCATCGGGTAATTGCAAGTTATATCTGGCTCTAAGTAGGGCAGCTTCTATTGCTATACTTGGAACTGGAATTGGACGAAAGACCATATGATCACTACCAAGCATAAGGGTAATGAAATTTTGCTGTAACTGTGTTTGTCCTAAACGATAGGGAAGTACTAAACATTCCGCCAAAGTCACTGGTGAAGTGACGCCTAATATTAGACCATTCTGAATATGATCAAACACAACTCTCATCAATGGAAAGTATTTTGAGTCTTGTTCAACAAAGTAAATAACTGGTGCACTATCTAGAAACAAGCGTGTGACACCTTCTAAACTCTCCTCAATCGTCACTCTTTGTTCCTGTATTCCATTTGTTCAATTTCTAACTCTGGAAACTCCCCCCTTCTCATCCGAGTTACATATTCTTGAGCATCCATCCCTCCCAAGTGATTCGGTGCAATTCCAGCAAATTCCATCACACTACGACTTGGCTTACGTTTGATTTCACAACGTTGCAGTCTTTGTGTTAGGTAGGCAATGAGAGACAATTGCTCATCAGGTGTGAGTGCTTTTGCTTGTTCCATTAAGTCAATTAAATCTTGAGACACTTAGATATTCCTATACTTATTGAAAGTTTACCCTCTCCCCTACTCTAACTCCCCAAATAACTCTGCCAACACCACATTAGAAAACAAAAATCCTTGGGGATCGCACAAGCGCAACCGCCCTTCGACAACTTCCACCCAACCTTTTTTGTAATAAGGTTGGCAACACTTGTGAATTTCCGCCACCTTTTCTTTACCAAATTGTTCTGCCAACATTTCCAAACTCACACCTTCAGCCAAACGCAACCCCAACATCAAGGTTTCTAACAAAACTTCGTTTGGTGGAGTCACAACACATGCGATCGCACACCCGTCACGTACCCACTGGTAATACTCCGCCTTCTTTCGTGGGCGCGTGAATCGTTTCCCCTCTACATAACTCGCCGCACCCATCCCAAAGCCATAGTAAGGGCGATTTTCCCAATAAACCCGATTGTGCCGACACTGATGTCCTGGTTGAGCATAATTAGAAATTTCGTAATGTTCGTAACCAGCAGTCTTAAAAACTTGCTCTGCCATTTGGTACATTTTTACTGTGGTTTCATCAGTAGGCAAAGGTTGATCCCCGGCTTTGTAGTAACGTCCAAAGGCAGTTCCAGGTTCAATTGTCATATCATAGACAGATATATGAGTCGGCGATATGGCGATAGCTTTCTCTAAAGACTCTTGCCAACTATCTAAAGTGTGATGTGGTAATCCGGAAATTAAGTCTATGCTGAATTCGGGAACCTCCACCTGACGAATTAAGTCTACGCCTGTGAAAATCTCTGAAACTGAGTGCGATCGCCCAGAAATTTGCAACAAATCTTCTTGAAAGGCTTGTACACCTAAACTCACCCGATTCACGCCTGCACTGCGATAACCTTGCAGATGAGCCAAATCAAAGGTACCCGGATCCATTTCCATAGATATTTCTGCCGATGGTGATATACCGAACCTTTTTTTTAGTGTTTCCACTAATCGCTGCAATTGATTTTTTGATAAAAGTGAAGGAGTTCCACCACCAAAAAAAATTGTTTCTAAAGGTTGACCAAGAGATGGTGTAACGTTAATTTCTTGACATAAAGCTTCAACATATTGGGAGATAGTGCCAGAAGTTTCACCACGCAAGCGATCCCCGACAACAGACACAGGGAAATCACAGTAAAAACATCGTCGTCGGCAAAAGGGGATGTGTAAGTAAGCAGAACTTGGATTGATAGAAGCAGTTACTTGATGACTCATTTAAG
>JAQYWN010000195.1 GCA_029379265.1 Rhizonema sp. NSF051 | reverse complement strand
GAATAGCGGCAACGGTCAGGGAGCTCTTAGCAGGGGGCAGGGGGCAGGGGGAATATAAGAAGTAAGTCGAGGTTGAAAATTGGATAATTTATTTCTTGGAGTTCCCTAATGACTTTTTTGCCTCTGTTGTCTCCTGTACAGAGGCTCCGCTACCTCGAGTCTGTACAGGAGATCCTTCGCTACTCCCGACTAGCAGTGTAATCTTGGATAACTCTGACATCCAAGGTTGTATTTTGTAGGGCACGAATGGCAGAGACGGTAGCTTTTGCTCCAGCAATGGTAGTAAAAATGGGGATTTTGTAAGTCAAAGCAGTGCGACGAATAAGTCTACCCTCAGTTTGGGCTTCTTCTCCAGAAGGGGTATTGATAATCAGGTGAATTTTGTGGTTTTTGATTGCATCTAGGACGTGGGGACGACCTTCGTGTAGTTTTAGTACTAACTCAATATCTAATCCATGATCTAGGAGAACGCGACGCGTACCATCGGTTGCCATAACAGAAAAGCCCAAAGCGATAAATTCTTTAACAACAGGGACTGCGGCTGCTTTATCGCGATCGCTCATTGACACAAACACAGTGCCTGAAAGAGGTAGACGCTCGCCTGCGGCCATTTCCGCTTTAGCAAAGGCACGTCCAAAATCGCTGTCAATGCCCATAACCTCGCCAGTAGAGCGCATTTCCGGTCCTAGTATTGTATCCGTACCGGGGAATTTATTAAACGGCAATACAGCTTCTTTCACCGCAATGTGCGATGGAATAATTTCTTGGGTAAAGTTTAATTCTTCTAGAGTTTTCCCTGACATAATCAAGGATGCGAGTTTCGCTAAGGGCACACCTGTAGCTTTAGACACAAACGGTACAGTTCGAGAGGCGCGGGGATTCGCTTCCAAAATATAAACTTGGGTAGCGGATGTAACTGATGCCATTGTGGATTCTGCGGATGACTCATCAGTTACATTCGTTGCTTGCTCCGTAGCCAAACCCACAACAGCAAACTGAATGTTCATTAGTCCTACCACCTTCAGCGCCTTTGCCAGTTCCACTGTCCAAGTCCGAATTTGATCGAGAACTGTTGGTGGTAGGGAAATTGTGGGTAAAGAACAAGCTGAGTCTCCAGAATGAATTCCAGCTTGTTCGATGTGTTCCATAATACCACCAATTGTTACCTGTCCTGTATGATCGGCGATCGCATCCACATCCACTTCGATAGCATTTTCCAAAAACTTATCGATTAAAATCGGATGTTCCGGTTCCACCTGAACCGCAAAAGTCATGTAGCGTTCCAACTCCGTGTCAGAATAGACAATTTCCATGGCGCGTCCTCCCAATACATAGCTGGGACGCACAACTACCGGATAACCAATGCGTTGAGCCACAATCAAAGCATCCTCATAACTCCGGGCAATGCCATTCGGTGGTTGAGTTATATTTAATTGTTTGAGAATCTTCTCAAATTTTTCCCTGTCTTCTGCCATGTCGATTGAGTCAGGCGAAGTTCCCCAAATTTTGGGAGTTGACGATTGGAGTCTCTGTTGACTAACTTTGTTGAGATATTCCTGTAATGGAACCGCCAACTTAAGTGGTGTTTGTCCGCCAAATTGAACAATGATTCCGACTGGATTTTCCGCTTCAATGATGTTCACCACATCTTCTTTAGTTAACGGCTCGAAATAGAGGCGATCCGAGGTATCATAATCAGTTGAGACTGTTTCTGGATTGGAGTTGACCATAATCGTCTCATACCCTGCCTCTTTAAGAACATAGGCGGCGTGACAGCAACAATAGTCAAACTCAATTCCCTGTCCGATGCGGTTAGGCCCACCTCCCAAAATCATCACCTTGGGTTTTGTGGTGGGTGTGATTTCTGTCTCTTCTTCGTACGTGGAGTAGTGGTAAGGAGTAAACGCCTCGAATTCGGCAGCACATGTATCCACCGTTTTGTAGACTGGGATGACGCCTAGTTGTTGACGATATTGCCGGACTTCATCTTCACTCGTTTTATTTGCAAAGGCAATTTGGCGATCGCTAAAGCCCTGACGCTTCACATCATACATGTCCGCTTTTGTCAAGCTTTGTAAAGGAGTTCGTTTGAGAAATTTCTCCACCTCCAGCAGTTGGTGCATTTTATCTAAAAACCACGGATCGATACCAGTTAGCTCATAAATTTCCTCAAGACTCATGCCGTGCTGCATCGCATGACGTACAGAGAAAATTCGTTCGGGATTGGGTGTGCGCAATTGCGCACGAATTTGTTCGCCGCTCGGTAATTTTTCTTTTATATCGCAACCCCAACCAGCACGCCCAGTTTCTAAAGAACGCAGTGCTTTTTGGAAAGACTCATTGAACGTCCGCCCAATAGCCATAGCTTCGCCCACTGACTTCATTTGGGTTGTCAGCACTGGTTCAGCATTGGGGAACTTCTCAAAGGCGAAGCGGGGAACTTTTGTCACCACATAATCAATTGTCGGCTCAAAGGAAGCTGGTGTTTTCTTGGTGATGTCATTTTTAATTTCGTCCAAGGTATAACCGACAGCAAGCTTTGCCGCCATTTTCGCAATGGGGAAACCAGTCGCTTTGGAAGCCAATGCCGAACTGCGGGAAACACGGGGGTTCATCTCGATTACTATCGTGTCCCCGTTGACGGGATTGACAGCAAATTGGATATTAGAACCGCCAGTTTCCACGCCAATCTCGCGGATAATTTTAATTGCCATATCCCGCAACCGCTGGTACTCTTTATCTGTCAGAGTTTGGGCTGGAGCGACGGTAATTGAATCTCCGGTATGGATACCCATCGGATCGAGGTTTTCGATTGAGCAGATAATCACGACGTTATCTGCCAAGTCTCGCATCACTTCGAGTTCGTATTCTTTCCAACCAATTAAAGATTGATCGATCAAAATTTGCGATACTGGACTGGCATCTATACCCACTTGTGCCATTTCTGCAAATTCTTCTTCATTGTAAGCAATGCCACCCCCAGTACCACCCATAGTGAAAGCCGGACGAATAATGAGAGGGTAGGTGCCAATAGCTAGAGCAATCTGTTTTGATTCCTCTAATGATGAAGCTGTGCCACTAGGACAAATGTTCACTCCGATCCTTAACATTGCTTCGCTAAACAATTTCCTGTCTTCGGCTTTCTCAATGGCTGGTAACTTAGCGCCAATTAACTCCACATCGTACTTTGACAACGCTCCATTTTTCGATAAAGCCACGGCGAGGTTGAGGGCAGTTTGTCCGCCCATTGTTGGTAGTAGGGCGTCGGGGCGTTCTTTAGCGATAACTTTTTCGACCAATTCTGGTGTGAGTGGTTCAATATATGTGCGATCGGCTGTTTCCGGATCTGTCATAATTGTGGCAGGGTTGGAGTTTACTAACACCACCTCATAGCCTTCTTCTCGCAACGCTTTACAGGCTTGGGTGCCAGAATAGTCAAACTCGCACGCTTGTCCAATCACTATTGGACCAGACCCTAGTAGTAAAATCTTCCTGATATCATCACGGCGGGGCATAGTCTTTGCCTTGGAGTACGAGAACATAAGTCCTGATTATTCTAACTCCGTCTGGTAAAAGTCCCTCATAGAACCCCCGGAAGCCCAAGAAGATGTGGCTGACGACTATTGGCACATCAATCTGCGAGTGCGTGGGAGGAAGCGCGTTCCCGTTCAGATATATGAACATCGCAATTTTAATTGATTTGTATGCTAAGATTCCCGACTTCGTTAAGAGTTGTCGGGAATCTTTTTGTTCACAAATGATTTAGGATTGCTAGAACCATATTTTTTACGAATAGGTGAACGAGCGCTTACATAAATCGAACATCTTTCCCTCACGTGTTAATACTGATTTTTTCATTTTCAAGAAACAATACTTTTTATCAATAAGAAGAGAAGATAAAGGTTATTACCCAATACGGTTCAGTTAAAGCTCAAAGTCAGGTAAATTAAGGATTGTTGCCAAGCCGGGAAATTGACTGTGGTACATTTCAAAGATTTCTCACTGTTGTCTCCAATGATACAAAGTAATGATTTACGCTCAAGCGATTGAGATCGTTCTCCTTAATCATTATTTACTTGTGCAATGACTCTTGCTTAAGAAAATGGCTTTATTGTCGCAATCGTGATTTTCCTGTTCAAAAGCACCAGATCAGGCAAGCAGACGCAATGATTCCTCCCAAAGGCGATCAGCGTTGTTCGGGTCGAGGGCGTAAGGGGCAACACCACTGTAATCTTTGGTTCGCTGGGTAACGATCATGGCTTCGTTGCAGTCCTCGAAGTAGCGACCACCAATGCCTTCCTGCAAGGGGGAGGTTGCCAGCAGAATTGAAGTGGCAGCACCCTGCTCCGGTGTTTTTTGCAATTCTGGCGGGGTCTGGATACCACCAACGTAGCGCTGGAGGTTAGTGGCGATCGCCCCAGGCATCAGGGAGTTGGCGATGATACCATCCTTAAACCAGCGTTTGGTGGCACCGACAGCGAAAAGCACATTCGCGGTTTTAGACTGCCCGTATGCCAGCCAAGGATCGTAGGGACGGAACGCGAAATGGATATCGTCAAACACGAGCGGCGAGAGCAGATGTGCGCTGGAACTAACAGACACGATGCGTGCAGCACCGTCCGCAGCCAATACGTCATGGAGTCCGACAGCCAGAGCGAAGTGTCCCAGGTGGTTGGTGGCAAACTGCATCTCCCAGCCTTCGGGTGTGTGCTGTTCAGGCAATGCCATTACCCCTGCGTTGTTGACAAGAATATGTAGCGGTTCATTCCACGCAGCAATGAATTTATTGATCGCTCCTCGGTCGGTCAGGTCAAGTTGGGCGACGTGAATATTTTGATTCCCAGTGATAGCAGTGATGTCAGCCGCTATCTTTGCCCCGGCATCGATGTTACGCACAGCCAACGTGACTTCGGCTCCAGTGTGAGCCAATGCCTGCGCCGTTTCTACACCGATACCCGATGCGGCTCCGGTGACAATCGCCCGCTTGCCAGAGAGATCGATTCCCTGTGCTACCTCTGAGGCAGTAGAGTGCCGTCCAAATGGTGTGGTAATTCGTGTCATTGTGTAGACCAAATATTGTCCATCTTTTTATGTATAGGTTAATAAAAAGTAAATAGCAACTTATTTTGTTTGACGGTAGCATGATTCCTCTCCAGTAATAAGAGCATTTCTCAGCTTGGCGCAGAAATCGACGCAATAAGAGTCAAATCGTGATTAAGTAAGTCGGCTGGAAAATGTATAACTATGTAACAAAATGTTAAACACTAGGATTGGAGTTAAATTTAACACGCTGTATACTGTAATTACCTTTTTCCCCTCTAGCGTGAACTCCATCAATTACGGTATAGGCAAGGTCTAACTCGTCGTCAAACATTTTCCCTGCTAGTTCGTTTTTTTTAAATGCTGCCACTCCAATTCAATTGGGTTGATCTCGGAGCAATATTTAGGCAAAAAGAAGATGTATAAACCCCAATACGGTTCAGTTTTTGATTGGTTAACCGTAGAGATTCTGGATACGTTGCTACCCGAGCGAGTTCACCGCAATAATCAAGCGAGTTGTAAAAAAACCTGTATCAAAGTTTCGTTATAAAAGACCAAAACACAGAGGTACTGGACAACGAGTCGAAGCTCCCAAATTTCACATCACGGCTGCAGCTTTTTAGCCTTAACTGAACCGTATTGGGTTATTAGCCTGACAATTACGGTTCTTTTTGTATAGCTTAATACGAATAGGGTCTTGGGGCAAGATATGAGTTAATGGCATTTTTGCGGAAATGCCGTTTTTACTTTTGTTGCTTTATCCATGTGAGAATCAATTACATGAATGCCAAAACTACTAAAGAAATGCACATCAACATTTCAGACGATTTGAAAAAGCAGTTTCATGCTACCTGCGTTATGCAGGGAAGAAAAATGACTCAGATCGTCCCTATCGTTAATCCAGCAATGGCTTAGGGCAAACGAAATTTTACGCTCCTGATAGTGAAATAGGTAAGAAGTTACCACCCAAATTCTGCTAAATAGCCTCGCTAGTAACAAAGTTAATTATGTAAGAAAAATTTTTCAACTTAATATAACTGGATCTAATTAATTTATGCAGCGAAAAATCTTGATTTTAACAGCAAATCCTAAAGGCACAACACCGATGCGTTTGGATGAGGAAGTGCGTGAAATTGATGCTGGGTTACAACGAGCAAAAAACCGCGAGCAGTTTATCTTAGAGCATTCGGGGGCAGTGCGACCGAGAGATATTCAGCGAGCGATGCTGGATATTAATCCTTCTATTATTCATTTTTCTGGGCATGGGACAGGAGATGAAGGTCTGGTATTTGAAGACGAAATAGGTTCCGCAAAGCTAGTTGATTCTGAAGCGCTAGCGGGATTATTTGAGCTATTTGCTTCTCAGATTGAGTGTGTTGTTCTTAATGGCTGTTACTCAGAGGTACAAGCAAACGCCATCGCTGAACACATTAACTATGTGATTGGCATGAGCAAGGCAATCGGAGATCGAGCAGCAATTGAATTCGCTGTGGGCTTTTATGATGCTTTAGGAGCAGGACGAACCGTTGAATTTGCCCACAAATTTGGTTGTGCTGCAATTCGGTTAGGAGGTATTCCAGAGCAACTAACTCCAACTCTAAAGAAGAAACCAAATATGGGAGACACAGTTACTAAGATAAGTTGGTCTAATGAACAACCTCCAGTCAAAAATGAACCTGCGTTTTCCTCAGATCAGGAACTAAATGATGCTGACAGAGAAATACTCACAGAACTCTTAATACGTAGTGGACGTGCAGAATATTCAGCACGAAAAGCATTATGTATAAAAATTGGAATTGAGCCAAATCATCTGGGATTTATAAGACAATCTACTGACACTGACTTTGCCTTAGAGTTAATTAGCTATTTACATGGTGTAGATGATAAACAGGCTATTTATAAAATTTGTTCTGAATTAGAGATTGTGTTTAAGAGGGGTAAGTACTCGGCTGATTTGGAAAAGATTAAATTAAAACTAAATTGTAATTAAAATAAAAAATTGTTAAAATTTTTATGTCTTTAAATTATTTAGAACTAAGAGATATAGACAATTTAGTAAATTTATTGCTTCGTAGCCAACAATCAAAAACACGAGAAGCATTATGTATAAGAATTGGAGTCGAACCTTATCGACTTAGTTTTATCAGAGATTCTTCTGATTCTGACTTTCTTCTACAGTTAATTGAGTATTTAGATCGAATAGGCAATAAAAAATCTCTTTGTAAACTTTGTTGTGAAGAACTATTACCTATTTTTTGTAAATCAGAAATATATGCACCTGTTTTAAGAGAGATTACAGTCAAGCTCGATTGTAGTCAAGAGTTTATACCCAATTCAAATAATACGGAAAAGAAGACAACTCGAATTGAAACAATTATCAAACCTAAAAGTAAATTACATATAAATCGAGCATCTTTTTTAATTATTTCTGTTCTATTTTTAAGTTTAAGTGCTATTTACACTTATTTTTGGTTCCCTGATATATGGTCATCGGTAAGAACTAGAGTCCAAGTCGATGCTAAAGGTGATCCTTGGCTTGCTGGGATGCCTGATAAATCTCAGGCTAGTTCTTGTCCCTCTAATAATAGAGGAGCCTTTTCTAGCATAGCTCCGCAAAATTCGCCTACTGAAGTTACAGAAATACCTCTTAAATCTGGTAGTTATCTTACTTTTAATGTACAAGGAGGCTTAACTCAACTCTCTAAGGAACAGCATCCCTCAATTGGAGCAGAAGGCAATATTAAATCTTTAACAAGTCATGACGCAGGAGCACAAAACGGTATTTCCAACATCAAAGCACCTATAAATTCTCTTGTAGGTGTCTTCTTGGGAGCAAAGCAGCCCAACAAAGATTCAGTCCCACAAAAACTCATTTTCGATTCACCAAATAAGCTTAATTATTCCACCATTTCCCCTCAACTCCAGCAAGTATTCTTTATCGGTGATGGAAGAACCAATAAGGGTATCGAACAAAAAGTAATTGTGCCGTTAGGAGCCAAACGTCTTTATCTTGGAATAATGGATGCTTGCAGTTGGGGAGACAATACAGGCTCTTTGGATGTAGAAGTTACTAATTATTAAAGACCTTCATTAATATTTTCAGTAACTCCCTTGCATTCCGCGCCGGACGGGAGAATCAGGTTTAGATGTCCACCAGGATTTGAGAGTGTCTCCTAACCAGGATACGGGCTAATGGTCGGTTTTTTCCTTCATTCACGTTCTCATTTTATAGGAAATATCCAATAATCGCAACTTATATTCTATGTGTTACAAAGGCAAGCTTTTTGGCAGAGCCACTGCTGAACCTGCTAGAAAATAGAAACTCTCTATTGCACATTTGATATTGTTTGTCAATCAACCAGTTTTACCTTAGAAAAAAGGGGGCAGAGACTCCTTTACCATTACTGAGATCATCTGTTGAAAGCGTGAAAAGACCTAATGGTTGCTTGATAATTATCTTTCCTAACACTGCATCTACCATCCCAAGTCACCAAAAACCTTGTATATCAAGCTTTTTAATTTTATTATCCCAGTGAGCGATACTTGCAACTGACTTTAGATAGAAAATTGTAGTTTTTTTATCAAAATTAGTTGAGAAGTATTTGCACTTAAGTTATTCTTAGTGAAAGAGACCAAACTCCTAAGAATGACAAAAATTAGGGGGAATTTGTGGTCACTACTGCGAGGTTGTTGCACTTTGAGGGAAATTGTTTTGGAACCACTACTTTCACAAACGCAATCAAAGCACGTTGTTCAGGTTAATTGGGCAGATCGATGGCAGGTGTATCTACGTTTGCAGGAGTTGGGGATTCAGTGTTGGTGTGAGACTAACCAGCCATTAAAAGTTGAAATTATGACTACTTTGGAGGCTATTCAACTTTGGAGTGTGATGCAGCAATTTTCAGCCTCGCGTCAAGACTTGATTCGGAATCTTAAATTCTCCTGGCATTGTGCTTAGTACAGCATTTCATACAAACGTGACGCATTGAGCAACCCACAAAGTAAAGCGAGGACGAACTCAATAATGCTACAAACTTGTGAAATACTGTACTTAGTGACTTGTCTTTGATAAAATAAAAAATAAAATTATGAGTAAATCCTACAGTACTGAGATATCAGAATTTTGTCTTGAAGGACGATTTCTCAATTTCGTCATTAAAGACAGCTATAAGCTCAAAGGCTTGATGCTATCGACCTCTGAAGGTGAACGTTATATTAAACTTGCTAAACATTTACGAGCAACTTTTGATTGGCAGTTACCACCAGGTACTTGGCTACAGGTAGCGGGTGAAAAAGAGTCCGATCGCAAAACGGGTGAAGTCAAACTGAAAGCCGAGCGAGTCATGGCGGCAAGAATTGAGGAGAAGCTCCTAGAAAGAGAAAGTGTCGGAGAGATTTCTTTGCACAATTCTCCCGAGATCCCAATTGAACCGAAGCGAAAAAAAGGGAAAACCGCTATTTTAGTCTGTCAAAAGTCAGATTGTATGAAACGCGGTGGTAAAGAAGTTTGTCACGCACTCCAGAAAGCCTTGGGCGATCGCGATTTAGATTCGCAGATCACAATCCAAGCCACTGGTTGTATGAAAAATTGTAAAGCCGGACCAAATTTAGTCATGCCAGATAAAACCCGATACAGCCGCATTCAAGCCGAACAAGTTCCGGCACTTATTGAGAAACATTTTGCCGCTCACAGCACTGAGTTATAAATGTTGCTTAATTTTCTAACAAAGTCCAGAAATAGCCATCTGGTGCAACGAAAGAGAAACTTTGTTCACCGAATTCATTGGGAACAATAATTGTATACTTTTGTACAGGACTCGCTTTGATGCGATCGCAGTACTTATCTAATCCACGCACTCGGTAAGTGTACAAACACATTCCCAGACAGCCGGGTTGTGCAGCTTCAAACTGTGAATTCAGCTTGAGAGTACTGGGAAAACGAACGATGTAAAGTCTGCCACTTCGGGCCGCTAACAAGTCGGTTTTTGAAGATCGTGGATCATCAAAAGCGGTGACAAAAAACTTTTCACTCTTGTGGAGATCAAAAATCTCTCGACTTGCAACTGAAGATTCATAGCTTGTCTCTACATCATTACGCACCCGCACCAAACCTAAAACTTCTTCATAAAACGAGAGCCTTGTCTTGCTGTCATCCTGAATGACTATTCCCATGTGGGTGAATTGGCTTGTTTTGAGGGCAGAAGTTTTGTGGATGTTTCCGTAATGTGGCAGTGTATAGCCAAACCTTTGAAATAAAACCTGTCGCGTGAAGGGCTGCAGTATAAGTACTTCTCGTACCCCAATTGCGGAATCGATGAAAGGACGGCTTTTCCTTTGTTTGTTGTCAATGACTTCCCAGTGAGCATTGGTGAACTTGATTGCCCCATGAGCTGAAGAAGCCTCCTCCACATGATTTAAGATATTGAGGACATCAGCAGTTAAAGTTGTTGCCCAACGATTTCCCGTCACTTTCATTGATCCCATGGACAACCCTTCGTTCGAGGGATTTTGCCAAACCATCAGGCGAATCAAACCATGATCTGCATTTTGGTGGTAGAGGCGAATGGCTTGTAAGGATGATTCTACTCCATATAATTGCTTGGCTGCTGCTGCTGATAATTCACCAACTTGACCAATGCGGTAGCCAAACTGCTCCCAGTATTGAATCGCTGCAATTGGCTCTGGAACGCCAATACACACTTCGTAAATGCCTTCAATTGCAGTTGGTTGGCTCTGAGTCATAGAACATTTAAAGATGAGCGGATGCGCGGATGATCAAAAAATTTACGCAGCAATTTGATTATTAGGTGTTGATTTTGATTGCTTTTGACAACAGGACGCTGAGTTCGTTGGGACGCTCGCACAGTCTGGGTAAATGTGTTGCGCTCCTCCCTTATAGTCCACAACTGTACGTAAGCTAACAATACTAATCGTATCCAATTCTCCGACTTGTGTTCGACATCCGGAGTTTGAAACTCCGTCATTAACAAACGCTGTTTGCCAAATCGCAGCATATATTCAATATCAAATTGTTGTCTGTAGCGAGGGTTCGCGATCGTCGGAGATATTTCTTCACGTTGAGCGCCCATCAGTCATAACCATATGGGTTTCTAGAAAGATTGGTTGGTATTTTCTA